>NZ_WWIQ01000047.1:0-53529 GCF_009862985.1 Streptomyces sp. SID5464
CACTTCCCTGCGACCTGATCCAAACGACAGGCCCTAGTCGCAGTCGCGCGGCATGCCGCCTACCTGCCCGAGGAGATCCGTGAGCGGCTCGGCCTGCGGGCCGCCCCGCGGGCGACCACCCTCGGCCGGGTCCTGGCCCGCCTCGACGGTGACACCGTCGACGCCGCGATCGGTGCCTGGCTCGCCCCGTACTGGGGGAGCGCGTGCGCGATCTTGACGCCCACGTGGCCGAGACCGCCCAGGCCGATCACGGCGACCTTCTTGCCGGGGCCCGCGCCCCACGCTTGAGCGGGAGTATGTGGTGATGCCAGCGCACAGCAGCGGCGCGGCGATGTCCAGGGCCAGTCCGTCGGGGATGCGGACGACGTAGTTCTCGTCGACGACGACGTGCGTGGCGTAGCCGCCGTTGGTGGGCTCGCCGTCACGGCCGATGGCGTTGTACGTGCCGACCATGGGGCCGCCGGTGCAGTGCTGCCCCAGGCCGGCCTTGCAGTTGTCGCACTCGCGGCAGGAGTCGACTGTGCAGCCGGCTCGTCGCTGTCGCAGCTGCCAGGCCCCGGGATACACTGCTCCGCTCCACCTGACTGGAGGTCATCTGAGTGTTCCGCGCACGGGTACTTGCCGGTGCTCCGTTGGCTCTGGTGATTCTCGCCCTATCCGGCTGCTCTTCTCCCTGGGGCTGCACCGACACGACGGCGGAGCGCGGTGAGGCCGGTGTCAGGGTGCAGGTCGAGGACACGTCTGGGCGGCCTCTCGGCGTCACCGCCGAGGTCGTTGACTGGCGCCTTGAGCCCCACCCGCAGGTGCCCTCCGAGGGTGACCAGGTCCACTTCCACTACCGCTTCGACGGCGCTGACGAGACATCCGGCCCTGCAGTGGACGCCTGCGCGGTCGACAAGGAACGCGTGGCGCTGGGATGTCAGACGGTCTATTCGTCGGAGGCGTTCGGGCCGGACGGCGACCTCACAGGCGACGTCTGGCTCGCCGTAGAGCACCCTGAGCAGGTTGCCGGAGTGCTATTGATCCCCAATGACCAGTCCTACGACGGACGAACCTGCGAGCAGGACATCAAGGACGGTGGCGGGCCGCACCCTCCGGAACCAGCCGGCATGGGGGACCAGCTGTAACAACGGCCGACCCACTGAGGTGGATCATTTACCTGGGCCGGCGCGGTGGCGTCCACGCCAAGGCCGGTGACTGTGCCCGCCTGCCACCAGGGCCGAACGCCCTCGCCCGATCATCCTCGTCGTGTTCTCGGTGGCAACCGACGTGCCGCTCGTACCGGCCATGTGTCCTCGGAGCGCGCATGCCGCCCTTCACACCGAGTTGGGCAGGTCCGTGCTGGGAGCGCTACCTTCACATGGACCACGGCTTGGGAACGGGGGCTACGGGTGACGATGTCCAGCAGGGCCAGGGCATGGAGGTGGGGCTCGGTGCTCCTGTGCGCGGGCGTGTGCGTCGCCTTGCTGGTGGCTGCTCTCGGTGACCTGGGCACCGCCGATCGGGTGGCCAGTGTCGTGGGCGCGGTGCTGAGCGCGGTCGGTCTGGCGGTATCCCTCGTTCAGCTCTTCCGGGCAGGCGGCCCTGGGGCCACTGCGGCGGCAGGCGCGCGGTCGGTTCAGGCGGGCGGCAGCATCGGTCGGGCGGTCACCGGCGACCGTAACCGGCTGTCCGGCAACGCTCCGTCCCCGCCCGGCTCCGGCACTGCGGCCGCGTCGAGTACGTCGGGGCCACCGGGTGAGCGAGGCGTGTCGGCTGCCGGATCGATCGGTGAGGCGGTCACCGGCGACGACAACACGCAGTCATGAGGTGGTGGAGGCGACGGGATCCCCGCACCGGCCCTCACGGCCTTCCAGACGGGGATGCGGTGAACGACACGGCGGAGACCGGAGCCGAAGGTGAGCCTGCCGCCCCGGGCAACGGCACAGCCACTGCTGTTCAGTTGGGGCCACGGGCAGCCTATGCCGGCGGGGATCAGCACCTGGTCGTGACCGGTGACCGGAACCGGATCACCATCAACGGGGCGGTGCCACGCTCGTATCGACCGCGGGTACCCCGGTCCACGTACGAGTTGGAGGTCCGGGCCCTGGAGGCTGCCGGGTTCGAGGGACGCGAGGCGGAACTGGAGGCGATGGCACGATTCGCCACCGGCGGGACCCCGTCCGCCATGGGGTATTGGCGATGGCTGGCCCCGGCCTGGGCCGGAAAGACCGTGCTCATGGCCAGGTTCTACCTTCACCCACCGGCTGGGGTCGATGTGCTGGGCTTCTTCATCACCTCCCGTATGGCCGGACGTGCCGACCGTACGGCCTTCCTGGCGGCACTACAGCGTCAGTTGCAGGCCTATCTTCAGGACGCCGACTTGGACTGTGGCGGCTACGACGGGTTTCAGGACGCTCTCCAACTGGCCGCTGCCCAGGCCCGAGCCGCCAAGCGCCACCTCGTCCTGCTGGTTGACGGATTGGACGAGGACACCGGTGTCACCTCGGGCAGCTCCGGCTACAGCATCGCGGCGCTGCTGCCACGCACCCCGCCACCCGGACTGCGCATCATCGTCGCGGGCCGGCCGAGTCCACCCGTACCCGGAGACGTGCCCGACGGACACCCGTTGCGGGCAACGTCAATCGATCACGCCCTGGCCGCCTCGCCGGCTGCCCGCGCAGTCCGGCGAGACGCCGAACGCAACCTCGACGCCCTCATCACCGGCGGCGGCTTGCCGCAGGACCTCGTCGGCATGATCGCCGCCAGTGGCGGCGGCCTGAGCGCCGTAGACCTTGCGCGACTGACCGGCCAGACCACCCGCCGCATCGAACTACAGCTGGGCGGTGCCGTGGGCAGGGTCTTCCAGGATCGTCCCGCTCAGTGGGCCGTGGCCCCTGACGGCCGACCGGTCCGGCTGTACTCCTTCGCCCATCAGGAACTGCTCACCGGCGCGAGGAACCTTCTGGACCGCGCCGATCTGAACCGTTGTCTTGATCGCATCCACGCCTATGTCGATGAAGCGCGACGGCAGAAGTGGCCGCCCACGACCGCGGAGTTCTCTCTGATCTCCTATCCGCGCATGCTCCTCGAACAGCGTGACACCGTCCGCTTGAGCGAGCTGGGTACCGACTCGGACCGCCAGGAACGGCTCTGGAAGACCACCGGTACGGACACCGAGGCGCTCACTGAGATCAGGGACGCCCTGAGCCTGCACCGTGCTGAGCCTGAGCCGGATCTCCGCGCTTGCGTGCGCCTCGCATGGCACAAGAAGCGCCTGCAGGAGAAGGCGGCCGCGACCTCCCAGGAGGTCGTCCTCGCGTGGGCTGCTCTCGGATTCGTCTCCAAAGCCGTAGCGCTGGCCGGCTTGTGTGGAGATCAGTGGCGCGTCGGCGAGGTGTTCGAAGGCATTCTGCGTTCAGAACACGGTGTACGGCACATCGACTTGATCCTGGCAGCCGCCGGCGAACTGCCGGGTGCGGAACTCCAGGCAAGAGCACGAGCAGCCTGCGTCGGAGCCCTTACGCGGGTGGGCCGGCTCGAGGAGGCCCTGGACGTTGCTCACTCCCTCACCGACCTCGTCACGCAAGTGTCGGCGCTCGTCAGCATCGCCGGCGAACTGACGGATGCGGGACGGGGCGAAGAAGCCGTCGTCATCTGTCGTGAGGCCCTGGAGGTGGCCGGTCCCATCACAGCCGACGGTCCGCAGGTGTCCGCCCTGAGCGCGTTCGCACGGGCGTTGGCCCGAGCAGGTCGTATTCCAGAGCTCCTCGAGGTGGCCCGCTCCGACATCGCCACCTCGCATGCGTCCATGCTGGGTGCGGTAGCAGGGGCGCTGGCGAGCGCAGGCAGGCTCGAGGAAGCCTTCGCGGTGGCGCGGTCCCACGCCGCCGCCTTCCAAGCGTGTGCGCTGGCCTCCATCGCGGAGGCGCTGGCTCGTGCCGGCCGTGCCGAGCAGGCGCTGATCGCGCTTGAGCGGGCGAGGGGCGTGGCCCCGGGGACCGGCACTTTCGCCTGGGAGCAGACTGCGCCGCCGGCGGTTGCCGAAGTACTGGCCGGCGCCGGCCGGGGAACCGAGGCCCTCCGGGTGGCCCACTACATCACCGATCCCGGCCCACGAGCGTCGGCACTGGCTACGGTGGCAGCCGCGCTCGCCCGCAGGGGACAGCCCGAGCAAGCCAGGAGCGCTCTTCACCAGGCCGAGGAGACGGTCCGCACCATCACCTCCCCCGGTGCCCAAGCCGTCGCGCTCGGTTCAATCGCCCCGGCGATGACGGCTGCCGGCCGGACCGAAGAGGCCCTCAGGGTGGCCCACTCCGTCCCCGATCCCGGCCCACGAGCATCGGCACTGGCGACGGTCGCAGCCGCGCTCGCCCGCACCGGACAGCCCGACCAAGCCAGGAGCGCTCTTCACCAGGCCGAGGAGACGGTCCGCACCATCACCCAGCCGGAAAGGCGAGTCTCCCAGGTCGTTGCCGTCGCCCGTGTGCTGACGGACGCCGACCGAGCCGAGGATGCCGTCGATGTCCTTCGTGAAGCAGTGGAGACAGCCCGCTCGATCACCTACCCGCCCTCACAGGGGTCCGCACTGACGAACATCGCCGGAGCGATCGCCCGCGCCGACCGGGTCGAAGAAGCCCTCGCGGTGGCTCAATCCGTGACGGATCGGGTCTCGAAAGCGTCCGCACTGGCCGTGATCACGAACGAGATCGCAAGAACCGGGCAACTGGAAGAGGCCCTGAACCTGGCTCGCTCCATCACCGATCCATCCATCCTGCCGACCGCGCTGGGTGAGGTCGCGCGGGCCATGGCCCGCGCCGGCCGAGCCGAAGAAGGCATGGAGGTGGCCAGAGCCATCACCTCCCCCGAAACACGCGTGCGCGTGCTGTCCGCGATCGCAGGAGTGATGGCCCACTCGGGCCGGGCGGACCAAGCACTGGCTGTTTTTCACGAGGCGGAGGAGGAGACCCGCTCCATCACCAACTCCACCCGGCGAGTTTTGGCACTCAGTGAAGTAGCGGAAGAACTGGCCCATGCCGGGCAGGCCGAGCGGGCCGCGAGTGTCCTGCACCGGGCCGAGCAGGTGGTCTACGCCACCGACTCCGTCGAACGGCACACCATGGTGGGCGCGCTCGCTGAAGCGATGGCCCTCGCCGGCCGGGCTGAAGAGGCCCTTGCGCTGGCGACGTCCATCACCGACCCCGGGCTTCGCGCCTATCAGATAGCCCTGGTGGCCATGTACTTGGCGCCCATCAAGGGGGAAGAGGCCGTGCGAGCGGCCCGCTCCGTCTCCGACCCTTCCCTGCAGCCGACCGCGTTGGGTGCGGTGGCCGAGTCGTTTGCCCAAGCCGGGCGCCCCGAGGACGCCCTGCGGGTGGGCCGCACCATCCCCGACCCAGCCACACGAGCGTCGCTCGAGGCTACGGCCGCGAAGGCGCTGGCCCGTGCCGGGGAGGCCGAGGATGCCCTGCGGGTGGCCCGCTCGATCACCGACCCTGCCTTGCGAGCGTCCGCACTGGGCGCGGTCGCGGAGGCAAAGGGAAGCACGGCAGAGGGCCGGTCACTGCTTGCCGAAGCGCTCGGAGACGGTGATGTCGTCGAGCTTGTGCCCACATTCCCAGCGGTAGCGCCGGAAGCGTTGGATGAAACGGTGCGGTTCCTGCGTGTGACGCCCTGACACTCGCACACCGCGCGGTGCCAAGGCCCGAGCACTTGGACTTCACGGAGACCAGCCCCCGGGGGACACGGTGCTGTTCCAGGGTTCGGGCTGCGTCTCGCTGAGGAGGCGGTGTCTCGCTGAGAACGCAGCACCACTGCACGAACCCGGCGCGAGCGACGTGATCGGCTACGTCGACACGCCGGGCGGGGCACCGAGGAGCGCAAGCTCACCGACGGTCGGGGCGCCGACGTGGTCGTAGAGGTCCGCGCACGGGCACGATCACGCAGTGCCGTACTCCAGCCTTTCGGGCCCGTGAGGTCTGGGAGGCGGCACGTGCTCTGGACCGTCTGCTCGGCTGCCTCCTCCCCTCCGGGCGCGGTCTGCGCCGACAACTCCATGGCGACTCGACGATCCCTCCGCCTGTTGGTGTACGAGGTGCGGGGCCTTGACCTGCGGTGTCTGATGAAGGGACAGCGGTAGGGCATCGGCCGTGAGGCCGGCACGCGGCAATCCCTCAGACCCCCTTGGTGCGCTGGCAGGGGTGGGAGTGGCGGTCATGGCACTCGCGATCTGGACCGGTCTCGTGTCGTTCGAGCTGGTCACCTCTCCGAACTTTGGAGCCGTTCCGTCACAAAAGCCTCTGAGCTGCAGCTCTCTCAAACCGAATTGGTGATGCAGGAGAAATCACAGCGCGATGCTCAGCCGCTCCGCTTGCCGCGTCAGTACTGTGACTTCGCATGACCGACACCGAGATCGAGATCACCGCAGACCTGGTTCGCGACCTGCTGCAGGAGCAACATCCGGACCTTGCGGGGCTGGCCATCCGCGAGGTTGCAGGCGGCTGGGGCAACCAAATGTGGCGCCTCGGGGAGGAGTTGGCGGTGCGCATGCAGCGCATGGATCCCACACCGGAGCTCCAGCTCAAGGAGCGGCGGTGGCTGCCCGTGCTGGCCCCGTGCCTTCCGCTCCCGGTGCCGACCCCGGTGCGGTTCGGCGAACCGTCCGAGCGCTTCCCCAAGCACTGGACCGTGATGACGTGGGTTCCCGGCGAGCCGCTGGACCACGGCTCGATCAGCCGCGGCGACCACGCGGCCGACACGCTGGCGGGCTTCCTCCGGGCGCTCCACGTGGAGGCGCCCGCCGAGGCACCGACCGGCTCGGACTTCGGCGCTCATCCCAAGAAGTGCACCGACGGCTTCGAGAACTTCTTCCAGGCAGTTGCCCCCGACGACCTCGCTGCCGACACCCGGGCCGTGTGGGACGATGCCGTCGCGGCCCCCGAGTGGGATGGTCCGCCGGTATGGGTGCATGGCGACCTCCATCCCGCGAACGTCGTCGTCTCGGACGGAACGCTCTCGGGCATCGTCGACTTCGGTGCCATGTGCGCCGGCGACCCGGCCTGGGACCTCGCCGCCGCATGGGTACTGCTACCCGCGGGCTCGGCCGCACGATTCTTCGACACCTACGCGCAGGCAGACGAGGCGACGATCCGGCGCGCCCGCGGGCTGGCCGCGATGAAGAGCCTCTTCCTGATGCTCATGGGGCAGAACGGAGATCGGGGTCTTCCCGGCGGCAAGCCGAACTGGGGCCCTGTAGGCCGGGCGGCACTTGATCGTGTTCTGAGGGGCGTTTGACGCGCGCTTCTTCCAAGGTCATCGGCCGTGTGCTGCCCGTGGCCCTGATCGTGCTGGCGGTGCTTCTCCTCGGCGCCGATGGCGCCGGTACGCGGTCGCGGACCCGGCGGACGATGCTGGGCCAGGAGGCCAGCGAGCTCGGGGCTGACGAGCGCTCGATGCGGGCGCCGGTGTGGCGCAGGAACTCCACCGTTGTCCAGGCCCAGGAGGCGCGGTGCTCGGCGAGGTCGAAGTGCAGGAGCGTCCTCGGCCCGAGCGGAACTGCTCGATGAAACGGCCGGCAGTGCGGATGCCCGGGCCGAGCCCGGACGCCTGGGCGGCCTTCGCCCGGTGCGCGCTAGTAGCTGTCGTAGCTGGGCTTACCGTTCGGCCGGTAGACGCCGACGATGGTGCCGCCCTTCGTCGTCGAGACGCTGACCGGCTCCAGCGCAGTGGGGATCGCTCCGTCGGCGAACAGCCGCTTGCCGGTGCCGATGATCACCGGATGGATGGTCAGCCGGTACTCGTCGACGAGGCCGTGCTGCATGAGGGTCTGGGCGAGGTCGCCGCTGCCGACGACGTTGATGTTGCCGCCGTCGGACGCCTTCAGCTCGCGTACGGCATCGACGATGTCGCCCTCCAGCAGCGTGGAGTTCCGCCACTCGACGGACGTCAGCGTCCGAGACGCCACGTACTTGTGCATGCTGTTCATCCGATCGGTGAACGGGTTGTCGGGATCGGCGGTCGGCCAGTACGACGCGAAGATCTCGTACGTCTTGCGGCCGAGCAGCATCGCGTCGGAGTGCTCGTACCAGCCGGCGATGGCCGTGCCGACCTCCTCGTCGGCCACCGGTTTCTGCCAGCCGCCGTACTCGAAGCCGCTCTCAGCGTCCTCGTCCGGACCGCCCGGCGCCTGCATGACGCCGTCCAGCGTGAGGAACGTGCAAACGATGATCTTGCGCATGGTGCGCTCCCTTCGTCGACGAATAGACCGCGCGACCGCCGGAAACTCATCGGCGGCGCTTCCGCGTCTGCAGCACCAGGGGGTGTCGTCTGGATCAACCCAGCTGTGAGGTGCGGTACCTCTGGGCCGATCCGCGGGAGGTCTGGGGCGTGGGTATCCACGGGGGCACCGCGTAGGTGGAGGTGCCGAGGACGACGGAGATGCCGCGCTCGTGGGTGACGTCGAGCTCGAGGCGACCGTTTTACGGTTCCCAGGTAGCCCAGAACGACTCGTCGACGCGGGAGCCGCTCGCCCTGGAGGAGAGGTGGGTCCCGCCCGCCGGCGCCCCTGGCGGGCGGTTGCGGGGTGGCGTACGTCGTCACATGGCTGGTAGCCCCTGGCCGAAGTGTCGAAGCGCTTCACCTCACAACTCAAGTTAGTGAGGATCCTCTGGCTAATCAAGAGGAATGAAGGCAAGGCAGCCTTGCTTCCCGCAGGCATTGACACCACATCTAGGGCGATGGGAGCGTCGAAGCGCTTCACCATCTGGTGTCGCTTCCTCCTCTTGAGGATTTTCGTACGCCGTTGACCACAGCAACCACCGTGCCTGCCACTCCGGTTCGCCAGGCCGACCGCGAGCATCGCCCCCGCCGCGCCGGATTCCAGAAAGGACAGCGTCGTGTCCCGGAAGCCCAGGAAGAGAAGCGTCAGAGATTTCCTCGTGGCCCTGCTGATGGCGATCTCGCCGCTGATCGCGGCGTTCGGCCTGACCGGCGCCTCGGCCACCACCGCGTCGGCCGCGTCGCTGACCGAGGTGACCAACTTCGGCAGCAACCCCGGAAACCTGCGGATGTACGTCTACAAGCCCGACAGCGCTCCGGCACGCCCGGCGGTGCTGGTGGCAGTGCACTACTGCACCGGCACAGGGCCCACCTTCTACTCCAACACGGAGTTCGCCCGCCTGGCCGACCAGTACGGGTTCGTCGTCGTCTACCCGGACGCGAACGTCAGCGGGCAGTGCTTCGACGTCTCCTCGCCCCAGGCGCTCAAGCATGACGGGGGCAGCGATCCCACGAGCATCGCCCAGATGGTCCGGTACACCCTGCAGAACATGAACGCCGACGCCAACCGGGTCTACGTCACCGGCGCCTCGTCCGGCGCGATGACGACCAATGTCCTGCTCGGCGACTACCCCGACCTGTTCAAGGCCGGTGCGGCGTTCATGGGCGTGCCGTTCGGCTGCTTCGCCACCAGCGACGGCTCCGGCTGGAACACCGACTGCGCCACCGGCAAGATCACCAAGACCCCGCAGGAGTGGGGCGACCTCGTCCGGGGCGCCTACCCGGGGTACACCGGCCCCCGGCCGCGGATGCAGCTGTGGCACGGTACCGAGGACGAGGCGCTGTACTACGCGAACTTCGGTGAAGAGATCAAGCAGTGGACCAATGTGCTCGGGGTGAGCCAGACCCCGGTCTTCACCGACTCCCCGCAGTCGGGCTGGACCCGCACCCGCTACGGCTCCGCCGGCACCCAGGCACCGGTCGAGGCGAACAGCTTCCAGGGTGTCGGGCACAGCCTGCCCGCCAGCGGTATGGCGGCCCGGGCCATCGCCTTCTTCGGACTCGACGGCTCCGGCGGGACCACCACAGGTCCGATCCGCGCCGCCGGTTCGGGCAAGTGCCTGGACGTGCCCGGCTCTTCGCAGACCAACGGCACCCAGACGCAGATCTGGGACTGCAACAGCGGCGCGAACCAGACCTGGACCAGAACGTCGGCCAAACAGCTCACTGTCTACGGCGGTGCGAAGTGCCTCGACGCGGCCGGCACCGCGGCCGGCGCCAAAGTCGTGCTGTGGGACTGTAACGGCGGCACCAACCAGCAATGGAACCTCAATTCCAACGGCACCATCACCGGTGTGCAGTCGGGCCTGTGCCTGGATGTGACCGGTGCCTCCACCGCCAGCGGCGCTACCGTCGGACTGTGGGACTGCAACGGCGGCAGCAACCAGCAGTGGGGCCTCGGCTGACACCACCGGCCAGGACGGAGAGGGCTTCTCGAAACCACACTCGGTTTCGAGAAGCCCCTTCCGCTCGCGCGGACGCGGACCTGGTCCTCACCTCGCTGGAGTCGCACCTCCGGCGCTTGATCGCCTCCGTCGTCGAACTTCCGTGGGAGATCCGGTCGACCGATTCGCAGTTCCCGTGCAAGAACGGGATCGCGTCCCAGGATCCGTCGTTCTTCGGGCCCGTCGCTGCCGACGTTCGAGGGCTTCACCGATCGCTGGGTCCACACCGCTCGGGCGTGGGCACTGCCCGGGCGGTGGACGGCCACGCAGGGTCCCGAGCGTGAGCAAAGGGATCAGCGCCCACACGACACTTCCCACGGACTCGTCCTCCCGACCGGGGTGTCGGCGCCGCTCATCCGTGCCACAACCTCAGGCCAACTCCGAGTGTGCTCGAAATTCTGTGCCTGGTCCCTGGTACGGCTCCGTCATCGGGCAGGCACCCCATGGGCCATCGGAGGGCGGCTGGGCAAGGCCAGTGCTGTACTGGTAGGGCACAATTTCCTCCCTTGGAGGGCGCCATGTGCCCTTCTCCGCCGCCGGACCCGAACTCCTGGCGTGACCAACCCCGGCGATCCCGCCCGGGCGGGCCGCGTCGTCCCAGAGGGCCCCAGCACCTCAAGCATCCCTGGATCACCGCAATCCTGGTGATCTTCGGTCTCCTCTTGGGCCTAGGCGGCGTCGGCGCACTGCTTGATGAGGGCCAGGAGCGCACCTCTGGCACGACTGCGCCGGCACAGACCTCCACGACTCAGCCGTCCGACAACCCCCGACACGACTCGCCAGCGGGTACGACGAAGCCGCCTGCCGAGCCCTCCGACGGCCTCGCGGACACCCCCACCACGGAGCCGAACCCGCCCTCGACAGCTCCGCCGGGCGTGGTGGTGCTCCGCATCATCGACGGTGACACCCTCGAGGTGCGCGGCGACGGCCGGATCCTGCCGAAGGACGCCGTGGCCCGGGTGCGGCTTCTGGAGATCGACACCCCGGAGCGCGGTGCCTGTTTCGCCGACGACGCCACCGCTCGCACGACCACGCTCCTGCCGCCGGGCAGCCGTATCCGCGCCGAACGCGACGTCGAACTCACCGACCGCTATGACCGGTACCTGCTGTACGTATGGAACGAGCAGGGCACCTTCGTGAACGAGTCCCTCGTCCGCAGCGGTCACGCGGAGGCTGTCCTCTACCCGCCCAACGACAAGTACTGGACCAAGATCTCTGACGCCGAGGACGCCGCCCAGCAGGCCGGAGCCGGCCTGTGGACCGCATGCCCCGAGCAGCCGGAGACCCCCATCGCTCCCCCGGGCTCGCCTGACCCGCCTGCCCCGGACACCCCGACACACCCAGATCTCCCCGACGGACCTCCCGCTGGTGTCCCCGATGTGGACTGCTCGGACCTGTCAGGCCCTGTCTGGGTCGGCCCCGACGACCCTCACCGCCTTGACCGGGACGGTGACGGCATCGGCTGTGACGCCAACTGACCCGCTGACAGACCACGGTAGGAATAGCGCACGCTGCGAATACCGCCCATGCACCGGTTGGACGGGGTGTGAAGGCGGCAGAGTACGGGGCGTGGGTGCGGGCCAGGGTCTCCGCTTCACTCAAACCGCAACAGCACACCAGTTGCGGCTGGACGGCACCTACCAACCGGCGGCGAGGGGTTGGCGGAAATGCACATGGCGCGGGAAACGACCGAGGGCGATCGTCGGCGCGGTCACCGGCGCTCTGGCTTCTCCCCGGAGTCTGCTGCTCAGCAGGTACGACGACGGTGGGCGACTGCAGTACACCGACCGCACCACCACCCTCACCCAGAAGGCCGGCCGCACGGTCGCCGGCCCCCTCGCCCCGGCCGGGCCCTGACACCCCTGGACGGGCTGGTCGTTCTCCGCCGGATGGGGCACCAGGGAGACGCTGGACGTCACGCTCCGGCGTCCCGAGTTCGTGGTGGAGGTCGGCGTCGACGTCGACCGTGGCGCCGCCGGCCGGTGGCGCCACGCGGCGCACCCTGCACCGCTCCAGCACCGACCTCTCCCCCACGGAGGTGCCCCTCCTGACACCGCCGTCACCGTGATGGCGACGCAGCGCGGCGGCCCCGCCGGCGCGCAACCCCGGCGGGGCGGCGCCCCGATCCCCGGGCCGCGCCTGCGCCGCCCATCGCCCCTCAACTGCCAGCACGGACGGGCGCAGCGGCCGCAACGGGATGTGAGCTCGGATCGCGGATTCGAGGCGCTGCGCCAGCAGGTACCGGCGTGCATTCGCTGCCGACCAGATACCGCGCTCGGCATCTTCGACCGGCTCTGAGGTGAGCGAACGGTGTGGGTGCGGTCGGCGGTGCGGCGTGATTGATCGTTCAGGGATGCCTTGGCCGGAGACGCAGGGTCTATCGGAAGGCGGCGATGTGGCGTAGGGCCCAGTCGGCGAAGGTGCGGGGCGCGCGGCCGAGGAGCCGCTCGACATCGGGGCTGATGCGCTGCTCGGCGGGGGTGGGCTCACCGAGGATGGACAGTGTGGTCTCGACCACGGGCTCGGGCATAAACCGCAGCATCTGCGCGTGGGCCTCCTCACGGGTCTGCTCGATGAACCGGACCGGTTCGCCGAGTGCGTTGGCAATCGCCGCGGCCCGCTGGCGGGGCGTACTGAGGGCGGGCCCGGTCAGCTCGTATGTCTGTCCGGCGTGGCCGTCCTCCCGCAGGGCTGCGGCGGCGACCTCGGCGATGTCGTCCGGGTCGATGGTCGGCAGGCCGATGTCGGCGAACGGCGCGGCGGCGGTCCTTCGGGCGCGGACCGTCTCGGCCCAGGCGTACGCGTTCGAGTTGAAGCCTGCGGGTCGCAGGATCGTCCAGTCCATGCCTGACTGCTTGACGGCGTCCTCGATGGACCGTCCCAGGTCCCCGTGAGAGGCCGATTGCGGTCGGGTCGCGACTCCTTGGGAGGACAGCAGGACCACCCGCCCGACGCCGCCGGCCTTGGCGACCTCGAGGATGTGCTGTGGACTCAGCAGGTGCGCACTGGCGCCACCGCTTTGCAGGAACAGCGCGTCGGCTCCAGCGAAAACGGGCCGAAGGCTCTCAGGATCGACCAGGTCCGCCTGCGTGTACTGGATGCTCTCCGGCACGTGCGCATCCGAGATCCTCCGGGACGTCGCGGTGACCTGCGCACCGGCAATCGCGAGGGCCTGCACGAGCGATCGGCCGACGTTACCGGTCGCACCCGTCACTACGAACATGAACAACTCCCGTGTCAATTCAGCATGGTTGTCGCCGCCCGAGCGGGCGGGACCGCCGCGGAGAGCTGCTCTCCGGGCGACACGGGGACGCTAACACCGCCGATATAGTAGGTACCTATAGGAAAGTGACTATCCTGAGGGGTGTGCATGGCCAACGATGCCGACTGGGTGTCAGCCGCCACGACCGAGCCGGAACTCGCCTGTCCGACCAGTGCGGTCGTGGACATCGTGTTCAGCCGGTGGACCACGCCGATCCTGTGGACCCTCAACATGCATGGTCGGCAACGGTTCGTGGAGCTGGAGCGACGGATCGGCACGATCACACCGAAGGTACTGACCCAACGGCTGCGGCAACTGGAACGCGACGGCATGGTCGTGCGTACGTACCACCCGGAGGTCCCTCCTCGGGTCGAGTACGAGATCAGCGAGCTGGGCCGCAGCCTGGCCCCGCTCTTCGCGCACCTCGCCGAATGGGCTGCCGGCAACCTGGACAAGGTCGAGCAGGCCCGGCACGACTACGACACCGCTCCACCCCGGTAGCGCGTCAGTGAGAGGGCTGGATCCTTGCCCGACCTCCGGCTGCCTGGCTGCGACAGCGCCTGACCCGCCTCGGGGATGGTGCGGCGAAGGCCAGGAGCCTTGGCGAACTCGGCGGGAGCTGACTGCGGTTGTGGTCAGAGGCCGATGTCGGCCAGCCACTGGCTCGTGGTCCGGGGGGACTCCCAGCAGCTTCTGGGCGGAGGTCTCCGGCGCGATCGAGCGGCCGGGCATGGCGCTCATCGCCTGGTAGGCGCCTGCGATGTCAGCGGCGGCGCTCGCCCTGGTACTGGCCGACAAAGACCACGCCGGTGACGTCCGTGCGGTCGAGCAGGGCGACGACGGCGTCGGCGCTGTCCAGGTGGGAGGCCCAGGAGACGGGGACATCGGCCCGGATCGGGTAGGGCAGTACGCCGCGCTCGCGGACCGAGCCGATGACGCGCGGAATGAGCAGGTTCTCGAGGTAGAGCTCGGGCGCGATGACCCGCGTGGGACACGCCGCTGTCGGCCAGGCCGGCGGCCAGGGTCGCGGCGGCACCGCCGATGGCGGGATCGCTGGGGAAGCCGCTGGTGGAGAACATGACGCGGTCCGGCCGGGCCTCGCGAACGGCGGTGAGGATCTTGTGCGCGTGAGTCTGGCGGTCCTCCTGCGAGGCCACCGGCAGGTGGATGAAGACTCCCTCGGCGCCTCGGTATGCGTCGGTCAGGTCGGCGGCGGAGTATCCGGCGGCCAGGACGCGCTGCGCGCGTGCACGACGGTGTCGGGGTTCCGGGTCAGGGCGGTCACGGGCCTGCCCGCGGCGGCGAGAGCGGCGGCGACGGGAGTGCCCTGGGCGCCGGTGGCGCCAGGTGTCGCCCGGTTCCTCACGCTGCTCAACGGACCGTGGGCCACTTTGATCATGGGCGAGCTGCTCCACGGCCCTCACCGGTTCAACAAGTTGCGCGAGGCCCTGCCCGGCATCAGCCCGCACACCCTGACCGGTCGGCTGCGTCAACACGAGCGGCACGGCATCGTCACCCGTACGACCTACGCCGAGATCCCGCCGCGCGTCGAGTACGCGCTGACTCCTCTGGCGAGGGCTGGTCACGCTGAGGATGCGAGCCTTGCCCGCAGGGCGTCATTGTCGTCGTGGTGGACGACCTCTTCGAAGCGCAGTCGCAGTCCGTGCTTGTCCAGCAGCTCCGCCACGATCGCGTCGAGCTGTTCGCGGTGCTCCTTGGTCCGCGCCTGGAGGTACGCCTCGCGGACGTCTTCGGGCTCGTCGGCAAGGACCTGGTCCATGCGCTCACGGATGTAGCGCTTGAGGTTGATGTGCTCCATGAACACCTCACCGACTCCCGCCTCGACGAGCTGCCCGAAGAGGTCGTCCACAAGCTCGGGCTGGGTGGCGAAGTGGGGCAGGAGCGGGCCGACAAAGGCGTAGGTGCGGACACCGGCCTCGTTGAGTTGGGCCAGGGTGCGCAGGCGGCGGGAGGCGAGCGGGGCGCGGACCTCCAGCCAGCGGCTGACCTTGTCGTCGCTGGTGGTCACCGTCATGCCGACCTCAGCGCGCGGCAGACCGGCAAGTATGTCGATGTCCCGGGTGACGACGGGCGACTTGGTCAGGATGCGCACCAGGCCCGGGTACCCGACCGCTTGCAGTTCGCGCAGGATGCCGCGGGTGAGCCGGTATTTCGTCTCGTGGCCCTGGTAGGGGTCGGTGACCGAGCTGAGCAGCATCGTGCCCCGCCGCTTGTCCTGCGGCATCTTCGCCAGCTCTGTGCGGGCGAGCTCGACCGCGTTCTTCTTCACGTACAGGTAGTCGCCCCACTCCTTGACGGACCGGCCGAACTGCCGCCCCGCGAAGGAGGCGAAGCAGTACGCGCAGCCCAGCACGCACCCCGTGTAGGGGTTGATGACGTAGTCGTTCGACGGGGTCTTCGACTTCTGGATCAGAGTCTTCGCCTCGATCTCGACCGGTTGCATGGCCGACTTCCTTCCTGCTGTTGACCGTCCGCCTCCACGGCGGACGGGCTCTTGTGCTGTCCATGGGCGGCCGGCGGGACGCCGCCGAACCCACATCCTGGAACAATAATCCTAGGAAGTTGATTCCATGGAACATAAATGGTTGGCTGGGTGGCAGCTCGAGGCTCGCGGTCACGACTCCCGGGTCGGCTCGCGGAGTCGACGCCGGAAACCCGCCGTCACCCATCGATTCCAATCCGCCTCAAAGTGTTTCTGCGCCCTACGGGGGTGAGGAGTGAGTGTCATGACCGTTCCCGCCGTCAGCTCGGTCGCCTGGTTCGAGATCGGCACCGACCAGCCCGAGAAGGTCAAGGAGTTCTACGGCGAGCTCTTCGACTGGAAGTACGTCCTCAACACCAACACCCCGGGCGTCACCTACTACTCGGTGATGACACCGGGCGCCCAGCACCCGACCGGCGGAGTCTGGGACTCGGAAGGCCGCTTCCCCGACTACGCGGTCTTCTACGTCGTCGTCCAGGACGTCGCCGCGACCGTCGCCCACGCCGAACGACTGGGCGCTGAGGTGCTCATGGCGCCGGTCTCCGACTCCGCGGGCTTCACCTTCGCCCGGCTGCGGGACACGGCGGGCAACCACTTCGGTGTGTTCTCCGCGCCTGCCCCCTGACCGGTTCTGCAGGGCCGCGTCCCGCCCGTACTCCGCCTGGAGGTTCCGATGCCCGGCGCCAGCGCCACCAGCGAACAGATCCCCGTCCGTGTCCACGGCGGACCAACCGCCGTGATCGAGTACGGCGGGCTCATGTTCGTCACCGACCCCACCTTCGACCCGCCCGGTGAGTACCCCATGCCGCTCCCGGGCGACCACAGGCTCGTCAAGACCGCCCCTACCGCCGTCACCGCCGCCGACCTGGGCCGCGTCGATGCCGTTCTGCTCTCCCACGACGAGCACGACGACAACCTCGACCACGCCGGCCGCGCCTGTCTGTCAGAAGTCCCTGTCGTGTTCACCACGGTCAGCGGCTCCGGTCGCCTGGGCGGCAATGCTCGCGGGCTGGACGTCTGGGAGACCGCCGAGCTCAAGCGGCCCGATGCCGGCACCGTGACCGTCACCGGCGTGCCCGCCCGGCACGGCCCGGTCGGCTGTGAACCGATCACCGGCGACGTCATCGGCTTCATGCTCACCTCCGACGACCTGCCCCCGGTCTACGTCAGCGGCGACAACGCCGCCCTGGAGCACGTCAAGGAGATCGCCGAACGGTTCGCCCCGGTAGACACGGCGATCCTTTTCCTCGGCGGCGCCCGCATGCCCTTCGCCTTCGACGGCGCCCTGCTCACCCTCGACAGCGCCCAGGGCGCCCAGGCCGCGAAGACGCTCGGCGCCCGCCGGGTCGTCCCCGCCCACTTCGACAGCTGGGCCCACTTCACCGAAGGCCGAAAAGAGATCGAAACCGCGTTCGCCGACGCCGGCCTGGCCGGATGCCTCGACTTCGCCCGCTAGCAGCCGTGCCCGCACAACACTCTGGAGAACACACCATGACCAGCACGAACATCGACATTGCCGGCACCTACTTCCAGGCCGTGCAGACCGGCGACATGGCCACCCTCGGCGAACTCCTCGACGAGGCAATCGTCTGGCACCAGCCCGGTGCCAACCAGTTCTCCGGCGAGCACAAGGGGCAGGGCGCCGTCTTCCAGATGCTCGGCGGCATGATGGAGGCCAGCCGGGGCACCTTCGCCATCGACAAGATCCACTCTCTGATGGGCAACGGCGACCTGGTAGCCGCCACCATCCATTTCACCGGCCGCCGCGGCGACACGTCCCTGGCCATGGACGGCGTGGATCTCCTGCGCATCCAGAACGGCAAGATCACCGAGATGTGGCTCTTCTCCGGCGACCAGAACGCCGAGGACGCCTTCTGGGACCGCTGAACCCCACTTCGTCATGCCCGGCGGCCAGCCCGGCCGCCGGGCATGACGAACGGTCCCCACCAGAGTGAGAGGCATCGCATGCGGAAGATGACTGACGAGCAGTGGCGGGCGTTCGTCACGCACGGCACCCGCACCGGCAAGCTGTCGACCGTCCGGGCCGACGGCAGCCCGCACGTCACACCGGTCTGGTTCCTTCTCGACGGCGACGACATCGTGCTCACCACCGAAAAGGACGGCGTCAAGGGCCGCAACCTCGCCCGCGACGGGCGCTTCGCCCTCTGCATCGACGACGACCATCCCCCATACGCGTTCGTCATCCTCCAAGGACACGCCGAGACCTCCGCGCACCCCGACGAGATGCTGCACTGGGGCGGCCTCCTCGGCGCCCGCTACATGGGCAAAGACCGCACCCAGGAGTACGCCGCCCGCAATGGCGGCCCCGGCAACCTCCTCGTCCGTGCCCACATCGACAAAGTCATCGCCTTCAACGGCATCGCCGACTGAACGGCAATGGGCGGCTGGTGCGGGACAGGCGAGCATTGTCGTCTGCATCGCACCAGCCGCCCATTGGCGTGCCCGAGACGCCCCGGCTCACGAGGCCGACCGGCCGGGCTGCTTCGGCGCCCGCATCGCCGGAACCGGCTGCTGCCCCGCGGCCTTGCGCTCCGCGTCCAGAGCACGTCCGGCCGCCCGCAGCGTACTGAGGACCGCGGTCACCTCGCGTACCGACTCCTCGGGGATCACCGACCCGATCCGCAGTTCCAGCTCCTCCTCGAAGACCTTCAGCGCCCCGTCCACCAGCTTCCGCCCCTCAGGGGTGAGCTCGACGATCGAGGAACGGCGGTCGTTCGGATTGGCCTTCCGACCACACAGCCCCGCCGCCTCCAGACGGTCGACGACCTTGCTCGTGCCGCCCACCGTGATCGAGAACTCCTCCGCGATGTCCTGGATCCGCCGCCCAGGCCACCTCAACAGCAGGTGCAGCACCTCGAACGAGGTCAGCGCCAGGTCGTACTCCGCCCGCAACCGCTCCTCGATGCCGCCCCACAACTCGATCTCCAGCGAGACCAGCTCCCGGTACAGCAGCTTCAGGTCAGCGTCAGCCATTACTCATCTTCCAAAGAATTATCTTCCATAGACAGTTAATTGTAGGTCACCGCTATCGGGACTCTCCACGAATGCCGGGTGTACGTACCGACGTGGACGGGATGAAGCCAAGATCTCAGCCGGTCGTCGGTGGCAAGGGCCTGTGCTATGGGCCGAGCGTGGCCCGTCGAGCGCGGGTGTCACGAGGTCGCCTCCTGGGTGGTGCGGTAACGGTGATGCTGGGCGGCGATGTCGCGGTGGCGCAGGCGTGCGGCCAGCGGTGGCGGGGTGAGGGGCGAGTCTGCTTGGTGTTCCAGCGTCGCGGCCTGTGCGAGTCCGCCGTTGCCACCGTGCTCAACAAGCAGGACAAGAAGAAGCTCGTCCTCGCCCCCGCCCGCGCCGCGCGAACCTGGTTGGCCATGCACCGGCACCGCTGGCACACCCGCCACCAGATCCTGGCCCGAACCAGCCACTACCAAGCCCGAGCTGCACGGACTCACTCACCGTGAAACCACCGGCCGTCACACTAGTGGTGCCAAGCTCGCCCGCCCGTGTTGTGGATGAACCGCTGCAACACCTTGAGGGTGGTCAGGTACTCCTCGTCGGAGATACCCGCATGCCGTTCCGCCCAGAGCTCGTCCTGAAGGGCCGCGGCCTTGTCGTAGAACGCCCTGCCCTCAGCCGTGAGGCCCAGGCGCCCCTCGGCATCCTCGGTGATCCAGCCCTGGGCGATGATCGTATCGATCTCCGACTCCATGGTTTCCGGGCCGACGTCGAGGTAGTTCCGAAGGAGGCGGGACACTTCGTCACGGGTCTTCACGTTGTCGGCGCTTGCCACCTGCGCGAGGACCCACCACTGCGGTTGGGTGGTGCCGATCCCGGCGAGGGCGGCCCGGGTGCGGGCGATGACAGCCTTGTAGGCCGCCCAACTCCAGTAGCCGATGGGCTGCTTGATCAGGTCGGTGTCGCTGTGCGAGTACTCCATGGCCAGGATCCCTGTCGTTGTCTGAGTCGGTCCGACGAGATCGACCGTAGAAACTCAACTGGACTTGAGGTCAAGGGTGTACCGGTCGAGTCGTCCGAGAAGGCCTAGTTGCTACTCACTCACCGCGAGACCACCGGCTGTAGTACCAGCCGCCCTGCTGGCCCGCTCAACAGCGACCTGTGTCCATGCCGGCAAGCCCGAATGCCCGTGCCCAAGGAGACGCCGGTAATGCCCTGCAAGGGCGGCTCCGGGCCTTCGAACGGCGCATCACTGCCCTAGGGGTCTGAGCCAAAGGCAGCTCAGGGCCCACGCAGGCTCTGTGACGGGGCCGGTGACGGCTTGCCGAGCAACCGCTCACCAGCACGTCGACGATCGCCGCGAACAGCGTCTCATCAGGCGTGTCCTGCGTCCCGCCCCCTGCGGACGCATCGTCGGTGGAAGGATCAACGGCTTCGCGATCTCCCACAGTCCGTCCGGAACGATCCAACTCCATCTTCTACGCCCCGTACCGGCGTCAACGACCGCCTCACCACGAAGGACACACTCTTACTCCCCTGGACCCGCAACCGTGAAAGGTCCCACAGCGGAGGCGACACACGCGGAGATGTCCGTTTCCACGCCCGCCGCCAAGCCCTCCTCACAGAGACGGCCTCCCCTCTCGCGCAGGTCCAGGTAGAAGCGCGTGAACTTGCCGTCCTGCCTGAGGCCGTGGATGCGTTCGTCGATGTAACCAAGGTCGTTCAGGACCTTCCTGACCTTTGCAGGGGTGGGCTCCGAAACCGCCTGCAGCGCCTGGCCGATGCGCTGTTCGTGCTGGACGCTCATGCACCGGTCTCGGTCGTTCAGTTCCGCCTCGGGGCCCGTGGGGGCGCCAGGCTCGATCGGGACAGCCGGAGGGGTCTCGCCGGGGGCGAGGCTCTCCCTCCCCTCCTTCCCCGAGCCGGTTGGCCTCTTGTGAGACGGGCCTGACTCGGTCTCGGTCTGGGTCTCGGACTCGCTCTCAAGACACGGCTGCGCAACCTTGTGCAGCATCGCCATGAACCCCGCCTGCTCAGGCTCCGACGATGTGGCACTCTCAGCGGCGCTGACGCTGCTGGCCGGCTTGCTCTCAGACCCACCGTCACTCGGGCTCTCGCTCCCACAGCCGGCAAGCACCAAGGTCGCGAGCGCGGTTGCCGTCAGGGCACGTCGGGGGCGGACAAGTGGGCTGATGGAAGCGGAGATCCGTGTCATGGGCGCAGTCTCCGGCCGGCGTCGCGCGCCCCGCATGAGTGTGCGTACTCATATACACAATCACTCACGGAACGTGGCTGTGAGATCTTCCTACGCCTCATCCGCCTCACCACGTAGGACACGGCCTCAGACAGGTCAGCCCCTGGGCGCTGGTAATGCGCCTGCTTGACGCTCCTGGTTCAGTTCAGGCTCGCTGTCGCCATCCGTTCGGACCTGCCTCGGAAACAGCGCCCTGCGATGCGGCAGCCAGTGATCCGGAGCACGCCACGCCTGCGGTCCTGTCACTTCGAACAGCCTCCGCAGCTGTACGGTAACGGGTGGTCGACCGTGCCGTACCTGAGGTCCAGCCGTCCGGAAATGCGCGCACCCGTCAGCTTCAGGCCTGCGATCCCACCGTCGCGCGCCGGCCCGCCGACCAGCAGCGCCCGCAGGTGATCTCCATCAGCGGGATGCTGGCGCCCGCCTGATCACGCTGACAACTCGGCACCGGTAACACGCCCTTCCAGCGGTGCGTTGCCAGCCCGACCGGTGTTCAGAGGCGGGTACAGGTGTGAACGCGGATCTGCTACCTCGGCGGCGTTCTCTCCGGACGGCCGCCTCCTCTCCACCGTCGGCGACGACACGACCGTGCGCCTGTGGGAGCGGCCGGGCGACCCGTTCCCCTTGATGCGGCGTGCGCTGCTGCCGCTCGCGGCACGAACTCACTGGTATGACGGGCCGTCGGAGAAGTGTTCTCCCGGGTCCATATGGTGGTCGTGGGCGGCAACAACGTATCGGTGTTCACGGCCCGCGGTCTGCTCCACGTTCAAGGTATTGCCCTCCCCAACCCACCGTGCTTAAGGTCACCCCGCTTGTCGAATCGATTCGATCGATTCGATCGATGCGACAGAGCCGACGAATCCCGAGACGGGCCTGGTGGAGGTGGGGATGACCACGATCAAGGACGTCGCCCAGCGGGCAGGCGTCGCGCCGAGCACCGTGTCGTACGTCCTGAGCGGGTCGCGCAAGATCTCCGAGGACACCCGACGCGCGGTGCAGGTCGCGATCGACGAGCTCGGATACCACCCGCGCGCGAGTGCTCGTACGTTGCGCAGCGCACGGACCCGGGTGCTCGCGCTGGCCGCGCCGCGTGTGCCCGGGGCGTACCGGGCGGTCGACGGTCGGTTCGCGATCGACGTCACCGACGCCGCCCGTGTGCACGGGTACGACGTGCTGCTGATGACGGACAGCGACGGTGTCGCTGGGCTGCGCCGGGTGGCCCGCAGCAGGCTCGCGGACGCCGCGGTGCTGATGGCCGTCGAGGACCGCGACCCCCGTGTCGAGGTCCTGCGCGAACTGGGCTTCCCCGGGGCGCTGCTCGGTCACGACGATCACGCGGCGCTGCCCTGGACCGACCTGGACTGGGATGCCGCCGTCGCCCTCGCCGTGCGCGAGACCGCCGCTGCCGGACACCGGCGGATCCTCTTCCTCTCGTCGGCCGAGCACGAGGTCGCCGCGCGCCGCGGCTATGCCCTGCACGGTCTCGCCGGCGCCCGGCGGGCGGCCGTCGAGACCGGGGCCGATGTCCGCGTGATCCCGTCCCACTGCGACCCGGACGTCCTCGCGCGGCGGCTGAGCGAGGCGCTGGCCGCGCGGCCCGTCCCGACCGCGCTGGTCGTCCAGCACCTGATCCTCCTCCCCCGCCTGCTGGACGTGGTGGCGGCGGCCGGGTTGCGGGTCCCCCACGACCTGACCGTCGTGCTCGTCGGCAGTCTCCCGGACGAGCTGGGCATCCGGCATCTGCCGCGGATCGATCTGCCCGTCGCGGAGATGTCCACGGCCGTGACCCGGCTCGCCATCGGCGCGATCGGTCCCGGCCTCGACGACCGGTCATCGACTTCGCAGGAGCTCACCGCGGCACCTGCCTCGAGCATGCCTTCCGGCACGCCGCACCACGTGATCCAGCCGCGGATGGCCGGACCCGTTATCGCCCCGCCGTCGCCCAGCTGACCATTTGGACCGCCCGTACGGCACGGCCGGCGACGCACCGTCGTCGGACACCGCAGTCCAGAGCCGCACATGTAACGGAGGACCGCCTTGCCGTTGTTAGCAGGACGCATCAGAACAAGACGCGGACGCGTTCCCGCACTCGCCGCCACGCTCGCCGCCACCCTTGCCTGTGCTGTCGTCGCGCCATGGCTGACCGGCTGCGCCGCGGAGCCCGACCCGGGCACCGTCACCGTGCTCAACTCGGCGACCGACACCGCCGAACACACCGCCAACCAGCGGTTCTTCGACCGCTGCGGCAAGCCGCTCGGCTTGAAGGTCGAGCAGATCAGCGTGCCCGCCGACCAGATCGCCTCCAAGGCGCTTCGGATGGCGTCGTCCGACTCGCTCACCGATATCCTGGAGCTCGACGGCTCGGAACTGCCCCAGTTCGCGCAGACCGAGGGCCTGCGGCCGCTCGACGAGGTCGGGGTCGACACCTCCGGCCTCTCCGCGAGCGCGAAGTCCCTCGGCTCGTACGACGGCACCCAGTACGGCATCGCCCGTTCCGTCAACTCCCTCGCGCTGATCTACAACACCGAGCTCCTCGAGGACGCGGGCATCGCCGCGCCCACCACCTGGAAGGAGCTGCGGGCCGCCGCGAAGAAGCTGACCGCGGGTGACACGTACGGGATGGCCTTCAGCGCGAGCCCGAACGCGGACGGCGTCTACCAGTTCCTTCCGTTCTTCTGGTCCGCGGGCGGTGACGAGACCGAGATCGACAACGGCAGGGGCGAGGCCGCTCTCCAGCTCTGGAAGGACCTGGTCGCGGACGGTTCCGCCTCCAGGTCCGTCGTCAACTGGAACCAGCAGGACGTCAACGACCAGTTCGTCGCGGGCCGCGCCGCCATGATGATCAACGGGCCGTGGCAGGTGCCGGTCCTCAACGCCCAGAAGAACCTGGACTGGGCGGTCGCGAGCATTCCGGTGCCCGAGGCGGGCAAGCCGGCGGTGCCGCCCATCGGCGGCACCGTCATGGCCGTACCGAAGAACGACGAGGACCCGGCCCGCGAGAAGAACGCCGGCAAGGTCCTGAACTGCCTCAACTCCGAGGAGAACCAGCTGCAGTGGGGCGAGTCGGTCAACAACGTGCCCACCCGCGCCAAGGCCGCACAGGCGTACGCGAAGCAGAACCCGAAGCTCGCCGCCTTCGCCGAGCTCGTCACCACCGCCCGCTCCCGTACCGCGAAGGTCGGCACCGGCTGGCCGGCCGTCGGCGACGCGCTCGCGGGCGCTTTCCAGTCCGTGCTGACGGGCCGGACCAGTCCGGAACAGGCCCTGCACCGGGCCCAGCAGCAGGCTTCGACAGGGAAGTGAGGAACCGGCCATGACCGCCATCACCTCCTCGGCGCCCGCCACGGGCACCGCTGAAACGAAGTCCGCCTCCGGCCGCGCTCCGCTGCGCCGCGAGCTGCTGCGCTGGCTCTTCGTCGCTCCCGCGCTCGCCTACATGGCGCTCTTCTTCGGCTACCCGCTCGTCCGCAACATCGTGATGAGCTTCCAGCACTACACGCCGAAGACCTACTTCACCGGCGAAGCCCCGTTCAACGGCTTCGACAACTGGCGGGCCGTCTTCGCCAACGAGTTGTTCACCGACGCCCTGTGGCACACGGCCCTGTTCACCGTCGGCTCGCTGCTCGGCCAGTTCACCGTCGGCCTGGCCCTCGCCGTCTTCTTCTCCCGCCGCTTCCCGCTCTCCGGCTTCGTGCGCGCCATCCTGCTGCTGCCGTGGCTCGTGCCCATGGTCGTCTCCGCCGTCGTCTGGCGGCGCATCCTCGACCAGGACCACGGCATGCTGAACACCGCTCTCCACGCGGTCGGCCTGGTCCCGCAGGACGGCGTGCCGTGGCTGAGCAGCCCCGGCGTGGCACTGCTGTCGGCGGTCCTGGTCAACATCTGGATCGGCATCCCGTTCAACATGGTCATCCTCTACGGCGGCCTCCAGGAGATCCCGCGCGACCTGTACGAGGCCGCGTCGCTCGACGGCTCCGGCCCATGGCGGACGTTCCGCAGCATCACGCTGCCGATGCTGCGACCGGTGATCACCGTCGTGCTCGTGCTGGGCTTCATGTCGACGGTGAAGATCCTCGACCTGATCCTGGCACTGACCTCGGGTGGGCCCGCGGACTCCACCCAGACCCTGGGCACCGTCACGTACCAGCTCTCCTTCCTTCAGCTCGACTTCGGCCAGGGCGCCGTGGTGGGCAACGTCCTGATCCTCATCAGCGCGGTCTTCGCCGTGCTGTACCTGCGGGCCAACCGCGCCGACTTCGGCAAGGGGAAGTGACCGTCGATGAACCGACCGATGAACCGACCGGTGACCCGACCGGTGAACCTTCTCCGCGTTCGTTCGGTGTGGAACACCGCCGCCGCGCTGCTGATCCTCGCCGTGCTCCTCTTCCCTGTGTACTGGATGCTCAACACCGCCCTTCAACCCGAGTCGAGCATCGCCGCCACCGAGTGGTTCCCCCTCTCGCCGTCCCTGAAGAACTTCGACACGGCGATCAGCACCCAGGGCGGCTCGCTGCTCACCAGCCTCGGCGTCGCACTCGGCGCCGTCGCCGTCTGCCTCGCGCTCGCCGCGCCCGCCGCGTACGGGCTCGCCCAGTTCGGACTCCGCGGCGGGCAGGGCATCGTCTTCGCGACGCTGATCACGCAGATGGTTCCGGGCATCGTCATCGCCAACGCCCTGTACAGCGCCTATGCGCAGCTCGACCTCGTCAACTCCTATCTGGGGCTGATCCTGGCGGACGCCTCGCTCGGTCTGCCGTTCGCGGTCGTACTGCTGCGGGCGTTCATGGTGTCGATCCCGAGCGAGGTCGTCGAAGCCGCCATGGTGGACGGGGCGAACCGCTTCACCGCGTTCGTACGGATCGTGCTGCCCATGAGCCGCAACGCCCTGATCACGGCGGGACTGTTCACCTTCCTCTTCGCCTGGTCGGATTTCATGTTCGCGCTCACCCTCAACACCACTGACGACGTCAAGCCCATCACGCTCGGCATCTACCAGTTCGTCGGCGCACATGTCAGCGACTGGGGCGCGGTCATGGCGACCGCGGTGCTCTCCGCCGTACCGGCCGCGGTCCTGCTCGTCGTCGCCCAGAAGTACATCGCCGCCGGGATCACGGGCGGGTCGGTCAAGTAGGGCGGTTATGTTTCTCCGTCCGGGGCGCCGTCGTCGGTCTGATCGAGTGATCGAGTTCAAAGGGGCGGGCGTATCGCCAGGGCGTGCGTCAGTGAACGGACATCAGTGCGCGGTGAAGCCACCATCGACGGGGAGAGCTGTTCCCATGTCGGCGACCATCGGGGTGTCGATGACGCCGGGGCACACGGCGTTGATGACGCCCGCATCAGTCACTACAAAACGACGCGGACACAGCCCCTGAAACCGTCCAGCAATCAGTGCAAACACCGTTGTGAGGGTGTGCCTCGATGAGCTGGAGTTCGTCGAGGAACACCCTCGGCGGGGGTCGCGGTTACTGGCTGAGTAATTGTGTGCTCGCCAGTTCGCTGTAGAGAGCGTCACCTGTCATGAGCTGGGCATGGGTGCCGACCGCCCGTACTCGTCCCGCCTCCATGACCACGATCCGGTCCGCTCTGGTCACGGTGGACAGGCGGTGAGCGACTACCAACACTGTGGTGTCAAGGGCGGTTTCGGTGATGGTGTCGCGCAGCGCCGCCTCGTTGGCCGCGTCGAGCTGGGAGGTGGCCTCGTCGAGCAGCAGCAGTCCCGGGCGGCGTAACAGGGCGCGTGCGATCGCCACGCGTTGCCGTTCGCCGCCGGAGAGTCGGCTGCCGCGGTGGCCGACGTCGGAGTCCAGTCCACGGGGAAGGCGGTCCGCTACCGTGTCCAGGCGGGCCAGCCGCAGGATGCGGGCGAGTTCCTCGCTGGTGGGCTCGACGGTGCCGAGGGTGAGATTGTCGCGCAGGGTGCCGGCGAGGACGGGGGCGTCCTGCTCGACGTAGCCGATGGACGCGCGAAGCCGGGACAGAGGCCATTGCTGCACGTCCCTTCCGTCCAGGAGCACGCGACCGGAATCGGGCTCGTAGAAGCGCTCGATCAGGGAGAAGACCGTGGTCTTGCCCGCGCCGGACGGGCCGACGAAAGCGGTCAGCCCGCGTGCGGGAATGGAGAAGGAGACCTCCTGGTGGATGCGGGGCAATCCGGGGCGGTAGACGAAGCACACCCGGTGGAACGCCACGCCGAGCGGCGATCCGGCGCGTTCGGAGGTCGTGGTCAAGGAGGTGTCCGGGGCGGCGGAATCCGCCTCGGCAGCGCCGGTTCGCTCGCCGTCGTGGACTGTTGTGTCGCCTTCCCCCACCTGCTCCGCTTCCAGCTTCTCGATTTCCAGCTTCTCGACTTCCCCGATGCGGACGGCCGCTGCCGAGCCGACCTGGAGCTGACCGACGCCTTCGACCAGTTGGCCGATGCGCGGAGCCAGGGTGAAGAGGTAGAGGAGGAACGCGACGAGGGTGGAGATGCTGATGGCGCCGGAGGTGACGCGTGTGCCTCCCACGCCGAGCACCACGAGGAAGCTGACCTGGAAGACCACCGCCGACGACGTGGCCGACACCGCTTCCCACGCCGCGGCGCGTACCCCGGTGCGGCGGGCGTCCTCGGCCGCCCGGTGCAGCGCCGCCGTCTCCCGCTGCTCGGCGCCCGAGGCCTTGACCGTGCGGAAAGCGCCGAAGACCCGCTCCAGCGCGGCCCCGATGTGACCTACCGACTCCTGTGTGTGCCGGGTGGCGCGGCCGATGCGTGGGGCCACGACCGTAACGATGACGCCGACGAAGGCGATCACGGCGAGGGTGACGGACAGCAGCACGGCATCGAGCAGTCCCATCATGACGACAGTCGCCGCGGTGGCCAGCGTGCCGGTGACCGCCGCGGACATCGCCTGGGGCGCGGTCTGGAGCAGCAACGCCGTATCGGAGGTCACGCGGGCGATCAGATCGCCCGGCTCGGTGCTCTCCACCACGGGCACCCGCAGTCGCAGCAGACGGTCGGTCAGCCGGCACCGGGCGGCGCACACGATGGACTCAGCCGACCATTGCAGCACGTAGTGGCTCAGACCGACGAAGAGGGCCCCGGCAATCACCAGCAGACTGAGCACAATCACCGGTCCGGCCGCGGGCTGTCCCAGGCTCATGTCGTCCATCACGCGCTTGGCTGCCAAAGGCTGGACCAGGCCCATGACGCTGCCCATGAGTCCCAGGGCGACACCTGCGGCCATCCGCCCCCGCTGCCCACGCAGCTGACCTGCGAGGGCCCGGTACCCGGGCCGGAAGCCGCCCGGGTCCTCATGTGCACCGGACCCGGCGCGGCTGCCGGGTCCGGGAGGCGTCTCGACGAGGGGTGCCGTGCTCATCGGCTCACTCCACCGCGAAGAAGCGCCGGAAGTAGTCAGGCGAGGCTCCCTCACCGACGAGGACCCCTTCGGCCTCCACCCAAGCGTGTGCCGCAAACGGCGGGCGGCTACGCACTCCTACACACCAGGTGGGCCACTGGCCGTATACACGGCACAGCAGGACGGTGGCCAGGGACCTGGACAGGCATCCCTTGTGGCCTCCTGCGGCGAGGCTCACGGCGAGCACTGTCTCGCGTGCCGTGCTTGCCTCGGCGAGGGTCGCGGGCCTGGCGCCGCGGCGCAGCCGACGCAGGACAGCGCGGATACGGTCGGGCGGTTGCGTGGCCAGCACATGGGCGCAACACACGACCACCCGGGCCAGGAAACGGCGGGCCGGTGGGACGGAGCGTGGGCGGTACGGGACCGCCTCCGACGTTGACATGCGTGGCTCTCCGGTCTGGACGGACGGGGCTGGGCAGACGGCCTGTACGGCCATAGCCGAAGGACGGATCAGGCGGACGCATGGATTGCGCACCGACAGGCCGGGATTGGGGCTCAAGAGATGAGGAGTCCTGCGGAACACAGCTCTTCGACGATGCGGCGGACGTCCTCGGTGGCCCGGTCGACGTCGACGTTCTCGTACCGTGTGGTCAGGACCTCGACTGCGCGCTCCGCGCCGTGGCCGTCGAGGAGCGCCTGCAGGACGATGGCAGCGGTCGGGTTGAGGGTCCAGTACTCGGTGCTCCGCTGGTCGAGCAGTGCCATGCCGTACTCGGTCTCGGTCATCAGGACGCCGGGCTTCAGGGCAAACACCGGTTCACCTCTCTCGGTTCTCTCGGTTGGCGGCGGACAGAGCCGCGGATACAGAAGAGGGGTGGGGCGGGGCGGTGTTCCGACGGCTGGACGGCGCGGCCCGGCGAACGGGTGGTGGCGTCATCTCCCGTGAGCGCAACCAGACTTCGCAGGCGATGGTCGGGTGCAGCAGATAACTCTCCTTCTCTGCGGAGAGAGCACGACGGCACCATTCACGCAGCACCCGCTCGTCGACCAGGCCGAGCCGGGCGAGCCGGGAGTCCTCGCACAGGGCCAGCAGTGCACGGCGATGCTCGCGCAGCCCCGCTTCCTCCTCGAGCGTGGCGTTCGCCTTGGTGTCGCGGCTGCGGCTGGCTTCCGGGACGATGCCGCGCATGGCCTCGACGATGAGCGGCTTGTAGCACCACGGGGTGATCCGCTCTTGCGGCCGGACGGCGAGGGCCGCCTCGATGACGCGGGTGTCGTAGTAGGGGGCGCTGACGGCGATTCCCAGCGGAGCGGCCATCTGCCCGATGTGCCGAGCCACTTGGGAGATGCCGTCCATCGCGACCAGCTCGCGGTGTTCGCCGTGTCCCCTGCCCCGGGGTCGGACCTCGGACCTCGCCGCACGGAGTAGTTCGCGCGCTGCGGTGAGGGCATCGGGTGTGGCCCAGGGCGGCATCCGGGGCGGAATCGCCCAGCCTAGCAACGGCTCGTTGTCGGGCACCGCCGGTTCGGTCAGATCGCGGGCCACCTGGTCGAGCCACGCCCGGTAGGGGCTCCGGTCCAGAAGCTGGCGCAGCACTCTCCGCCGGGACCAGCGGTACTTGGCGGCGTATCCCCGCACGGCCTGCACGGCGATGAGGGGGTGGGTGAGCAGCAGCGTATGCAGACGGGCGGGCGTGCCGGCCAGGAGCTCGTCGCCGCCCAGGCCGATGAGGTGGAGGCCGGACCCGCGGGCGGCCGCCAGTTCCACGATGCCCATCCGGCGGTTACGGTCGACGGTGAGGATGCTGGGTGTGTCCAGGACGTCCTCAAGGGCGTCGATCCCGAGAAACGTCATGGCCACTTTCTGGGCGGGTACGACGTGATGTTCGATGCCGTTCAGCGCTTGGACGGTCCGCTCGGCCCAGTACACGTCGTCACCGGCCTCGTCATGGAGGGCGGCGGTGTAGGCGACGACCTTGGCGCCCCCGCGTGCCGCGGTGCAGCACAATGCTGTTGAGTCGAGCCCTCCCAGGTCCGACGTCACCAGGTCGCGCCCGCGGGTGCGCACCTCGACCGCTTCGGTGAGGGCTTCCCTCAGACGCGCGGCGCCGATGGCGAGCGGGACGACGGGGTCAGGCGGTGACCACCACCGCATGGTGCAGGTTCGCCCGTCGGGGTGGAGCGTCAGACAGTGCCCGCCGGGCACGGCCTGTAAACCGCGCCACAGCGGATCCCCCGCGCTGGGATACGGCGCGCCGAGGGTGAGCAGTTCGAGGGCGATTCGCCTCTCGTCCAGTTCGGCACCCACCAGTTCGGCGAGTACATCAGCCCGGTCAGACGCCACGCTCACCGGTCCGTGGCCGGGCGTGCCGGTCCGGGCATGAAACACACGGCGCAGATCCACGGCACCGGCCCGCATCCGTACACGGCCGCCGCCGCTGACAATCAGGTGGAAGCTGCCGGGCCAGTCGGCCGCGCGGTCCACCGCTGTCAGCGAGGCGGCGCCGTCGGCCGCGGCGGCGGCCCGCTCGGCGTCCCGCGCCGTGACGGCGTGTTCGCCGATCACCGCGACGCGCGTCCCGCCGTGCTCCGCCATCACGACGGTCTCCGGTGCCCAGCGGCCCACCAGCCATGGGCGCCCTGACGCATGCGGCAGGCTCCGGTCCGAGTAGCAGAGCGCCTTGGCAGCGAGGGCCCCGGCCGCGTCGGTGTCGGGCAGGACGACGAACCAGGCGGATACGGCCTGGAGTGACAAGGACTGATCCATGGGCCACGGTCTCCGGTCGGCGATGCTCGGAACAGAGGGCGGGTGGCGGCCGGCTGCCGCCACCCGATGGCCGGACCGGCTTAGCGACCGGCCGTACGCGCGATGCCCGGACCGCTCCGCGGTCGCGAGTGGCCTCTGTCAGAGGAGCTGCTTGCCGCCGAGGACGTCCTTCGGGCCCGTGTTCTTGATGCCGGTGACCTTGCGGAAGCTGCCGGCCTTGGTGAGGGTGGGGCGCTCGTAGGTCATGGTCTTTCTCCTTTTCACGCAGGGACGGTGTGCACAAAAGGCGCCTGTGCTTCGGATTTCAGCGACTGCCATCACGGAAGTCGAAAGCGGGAAATCCGAAGGACAACAATAAGTGCGACTAGCGTGATATCGCAATAGCATTCCATTGACATTGAGTGGCACTTAGGGGGCGCGCATTTCAAGTGCGCTACGGGTGGACAACCCTTTGCGCCCCCGCGACGGCAGGGCGAGCGGCCGCGAATGCACACGTGCCGGCATCATGAGTCCGTCACCTCGGACGACGCCACAATCAAATCGCGTGATGACCCGGCAAGCCCTACCATCCAGTCGCCTTCTGCATTTCTCCTGGTCAACGGCCTGACGGTGGGGACTACAACAGGCGGGTGGCATCCGTGAGGCGGGCCATGCTGTACGTCCTGTCGTGTCAGCCAGGCTGCGGCCAGCGCTGCCGTGCGCGCCACGATTCAGGCCATTTCAAGGTCTCAGCGTCGCAGTACGTTGACCCGCTCGTTTCGTGCCGTCCTCGCAGGCTCGCCTGGCACCGCGAAGAGCGCCGTCACTGGGTCCTCGCCCGCCGCAGCGTCAGCCGACCCGAGGAGATCTCCCACTACGTCGCCTACTGTCCGGCCGACACCACGCTGGACGAACTCATACGCATCGCAGGCAGCCGCTCGGCTGTCGAGGAATGGTTCCAGACCGGCAAGCAGGAGTGCGGCCTGGACGACTACCGGGTCCGCCGCTATCCCGGCTGGCGCCGCCACATTACCTTGGCGATGCCCGCCCACGCCCGCCTCACCGGCCGCCGTCCCACCCCCCAACGGCCACATCCTGCACTGGTCGACATGGCGCCGTAGACGCCAACACCAAGCCCGCATCAGTCACTGCAAACGACGCGGACACAGCCCCTGAAAACCGCCCAGCAATCAGTGCAAACACCGCTGCAGTATCAGAGGTCATCTCATTGGCTCGGCAGGCTGCGAGCGTGGTGGGGATCCGAGCGTGGTGGGGATCATTGAGCGACTGGTGCGGGATGAGGTGTGGGAGTTGTTCCAGCGTGGTGCCGGCGGCGTCGCCGCGGCCTCGAGGAGTCGGTCGGCGCAGGCACAGTGACCGGGCGGGGCCACGGCCCGGCCTGAACTCCTCCCACCGCCTGGTGTGGGCGGACGGCGGTTATGCCGGAAGCCCAGTCGACTGGGCCCGCGAGAAGCTCCGCCTCTCGCGGGAGATCGTCAGACGCACCGACGACACGACGGGGTCGTGGTGGTGCCGCGCAGGTGGGTAGTGGAGTTGCAGGGCGAGCCGAAAATTTCCTCCGCCCATAGAGGCACTTGGCCAGTGCGAAGGCCGTGGGAAGTGAGTTCCTGCAAAACGGCGTCCGACGGAAGGCGTCCTCAGTGGCGTCACACTTCCGGGACGACTTCTTCGACTGCCTGCCCATGCGTGGGACACGCACCTCTCTCTTAACCGGGAGCCGGTGGGCGAACTACCTGAGCACACGGGTCCGAACTCCTGGTCAAGCCTCGCCCCGCCCCGAGTCGGCTTGTAGTGCGTAGGCACCAGGACAGGTGAGTGGCTGGTCCGGGTGCACCAGGCCAAGACGGGTGCGGGGGACGATGCCCGTCAGGGCGCCGGAGGGAAGTGTGGGAGGCGCGCGGGATCTCGCGCATTCCTCTTGTCCAGTGGTGTCTGGAGTGATTCGCAGGTGGCGGCTTTTCTTTACCGGATCGGGCGGTGGGCCTTCCGGCGGCGTCGGCTCGTGGGTGGTCTGTGGCTGGGGGGTCCTGGCGGTGCTGGTCGTCGCCGCTGCCGCCGTGGCGCCGGCGGGGGCGGAAGAGGGCCTCTTCATGCCCGGCGCCGAGTCTCAGAAGGCGTTCGATTTGCTGGACGAGCGACAGTGAAAAGGGCGTCCCTGTCCGAAGCCGTGGTCTCCCCGGCCCGCATCGGGTGGCTGCCGATCGGTGTCCTCGGCATCTTGGCACTCGCCCTCGGCACCCTGCAGTCAGTGGTGGAGCCTGCGCTCCCGCTGCTGCAACGTGAGCTGGGGGTCAGTCCTTCCGAAGGGGCCTTGATCGGCAACGCATTACTCATCACCGGCGCGGTCATCACACCCGTCGCAGGAAAACTCGGCGACCGCTACGGCGGAAAGCGGGTGTTGGTCCGGCTGATGGGTGTGGTCTCGGTGGGTGGTCTGATGGCCAGCCTCGCGCCGAACCTGCCGGTGTTGTTGGTCGGTCAGGTATTGCAGGGCGTCATGGTGGGTGCGCTGCCCCTCTCATTCATCCTGGTGCGCAAACACCTCACGGCAGGAGAGTCACAGGCGGCGATCGGGCTGGTCGTCGCGCTGTTCACGGGCGGCGGCATGGTGGGGACGTTGTGTGCCGGGCCGATCGCGGAAGGACTGTCCTGGCAGTGGATGTTCGCGCTACCGACGATCGCGATCATCGCCACCACGTTGGGCGTGACTCGGCTGATGCCGCATGATCCGCCGATCCAATCGGACGACGGGATCGACTGGCCTGGCACGGTTCTGCTGAGTGGCACGTTGCTCGCGTTCATGCTCGGGCTCGTGACGGTGACGAGGGACGGCGGCGTGCCGTCACTTGCGGTCGGTGCCATCGCGGTGGTCGTGGTCGCCCTCGCGAGCGGGTGGGTCGTCGTCGAGCGCCGGGCAGCCTCGCCGATGGTCGATCTACGCATGCTGGCAAAGCCGGCTATGTGGAACGCATGCGTGCTCACCTTCGTCATGACCGCCAGTTCCGGGATGGTGCTTTTCTCCTCCCGCAGTTGTTCGCGGTATCGGCCGAGGGGTACGGATTCGGAGCCAGCACCACCGACATCGGACTGTTCCTGCTGCCCGGCGCCATCGCCGGGGCGGTAAGTGATTCGGTCGGCGGGATCGCGGCGCGGCGTTTCGGTCCGCGTGCCGTGGTCATCGTGGGCACCGTCGTCACGGCCGCCACGATGATCGCCCTGGCGTCGCTGCACACCGCGGAATGGCAGCTCGTCCTCGCGAAGGTGCTGACCGCGTTCGCCGCGGGCGTCGGTACCACGGCGTTGCTTGCCGGCACGGCCACCGCCATCGAGACCAAGGACATCGGCATCGCCACCGGCCTGCTCGTGGTGACTCGCGTGATCGGCGTCGCCCTGGGCGCCCAGCTCGCCGGCGCGATCCTCGACGCCGGAGCCGAGCCGATGACGGGCCGGCCGGCCGAATCGGCTTTCGTCACAGGTTTCGCCGTCGCCGGCCTCGTCGCCGCGCTGTCACTGCTCGTTGTCCGCATCACGAAGAAAGGAGTCCAGGCATGACGTCTACCGGGCTGTCGATGGACGTGAGTACTACCGCGAAGCGCACAGTTCTGATCTCCGGGGCGAGTATCTCCGGACCCGCGCTGGCGTACTGGCTGCACCGGTCCGGATTCGCGGTCACCGTGGTGGAGAAGGCAGGCGCACTGCGCGACGGTGGTTACCCGATCGATGTCCGCGGTACCGCGATAGAGGTGGTCCGGCGGATGGGAATTCTGCCGCACCTGCAGGACGCGCACATCGACTCGCGTCGCTTCACTTTCCTCAACGCCGATGGCAGTGAGGTGGCTTCGCTCACCCCGCGTGCCGTTGCCGGCGGTGTCGAGGGACAGGACCTCGAGGTGCGTCGGGGGGATCTGGCCGCGAACCTCTACGCGATAGTTCGCGACGACGTGGAATTCCTGTTCGGCGACTCCATCGACACCCTCGACCAGTCCGAACGAGGGGTCGAGGTTCGTCTGCACAGTGGGCAACGGCGCACCTTCGACCTGGTGGTCGGCGCCGACGGTATGCACTCACATACCCGGGAGTCCCTGTTCGGCCCCGAGGAACAGTTCCACCGCTACCTCGGCTACTGCTTCGCCATATTCACCATGCCGAACACCTTCGGGCTCGCCCGCGAGCTCGTGTTGTGGAACACGCCGGGGAAAGCCGCGGCCCTCTACGCCGTCGGGGACAACGACGAGTTGCACGCCTTCCTGAACTTCCACCAACCAGAACCGCCGGTCGATGCCCTCCGGGACCCCGACGCCCAGCGGGACCTGGTCGCCACGATCTTCGCAGGAGCGGGATGGGAAGTCCCTGGCCTGATCCAGGCCATGCGCGACGCGGATGACCTGTTCTTCGACACGGCCGGTCAGATCCGTATGCCCCACTGGTCCAGCGGCCGCGCCGCGCTCGTCGGCGACGCCGCGTACGCGCCCTCGTTCCTCACCGGACAAGGCACAAGCCTTGCGTTGGTCGGCGCCTACATGCTCGCCAACGCCCTGGCCACACACCGCGATTACACTGCGGCCTTCGCCGCCTACGAGCGCGACATGCGCGAGTTCGTAGCCATGAACCAGGCACTGGTCGACAACGGTGCGGCCACGCTCTTCCCCACCACAGTGCGGGCCCTGGAGCAACGCAACACCATTTTGCGTGACCTCGTCACCATGCCCTCCGCGAGCGCACGACCGGCCCACTCAGCCCTGACGCTGCCCGAGTTCGCGGCCGATGCCGTGACCTGATTGTCCAGCCGGACTTCTCCATTTCCGCTGTTCGAAGGCTTGGGTGGGGGGAGGGCAGGGGGACGGCAGGCCGGATGTGCGACTACGTGCGCGGCCTGCTCGGCTCCATGGGCCCCATGAACAGCTGGTAACTCGCCGAATTCGCGGGGCACTCCCCCTGGGAGTGACTACAACGCCTGCTGTCCCAAGCCGCGGGGACGTCGACCGCCGCCGCGGCGACCTGTTGCCCACCCCGAACAGCAGGCCCGCTCCCCGATCGAGATGCCGGGTAGCGGTGATGACGGGAGTGGCCAGCGGCGTCCACAATGTCGCGGCCAGGGGTGTTCAGACCGCGGACCGGCACGCTCTGCCGGTTTCGGACTACGAGAGGCGGTCCGCGCCGCCTGCGGGGCCGGCTTGGGCCAGGCCCGTCCGGTAGGCGATGACGACGAGTTGCGCCCGGTCGCGGGCCTCCAGCTTCGTCATGGCGCGCTGTACGTGGGCGCGAACGGTGAAGGGGCTGAGGAACATCCGCTCGGCGATCTCCTGGTTGGACAAGCCGGTCGCAACCGCAGCCACCATCTCGCGTTCTCGCGGAGTGAGCGCCGCGAGCTGTTCGGAGTGGTGCGGCGAAACTACCTCCGGTGTGGCCAGGAAACGGGCCACCAAGGAGCGGGTGGCGGCGGGAGACAGAAGGGTGTCGCCGTCGGCGATCGTACGCACGGCGTCCAACAGGTCCTCGGCCCCGATGCCTTTGCCGATGAAGCCGCCGGCCCCGGCGCGCAGCGCCTGTGCGACGTACTCGTCTGTCTCGTACGTGGTGAGAATGAGGATGCGGCTGGCCCGCAGTTCCGGGTCCGCGCAGATCTCCGACGTGGCGGTGAGACCGTCCACCTCGGGCATACGGATGTCCATGACCACCACGTCCGGGCGCAGCTCCCGGGTGAGTCTCACCGCCTCCCTGCCGTCAGCGGCCTCGCCGACCACGGTGATGTCGTCGGCGCTGTCGAGAAGCATCCGGAAGGCACCGCGCAGCAGGGCCTGATCGTCGGCGAGCAGCACCCGGAGCGTCACGGCGCATCCCTCGTATCGCCGTCGCCCGTCCGTCCGTTGCCTGACCCTCCGTCGCCCATTCGCCCCTCGATGGTTGTTGCTCCGTCAGTTCTCCGCGTCGTGCCCTTGGCGGGCGGGAGGGGCAGCTGGGTGGAGACGAGGAAGCCGCCCTCCGGGCGCCTGCCCGCGGAGAGGTGTCCCCCGACCGCGGTGGCACGTTCACGCATTCCGATCAGACCGTAACCGGGCGGACGGTCCGCCGCCGTGGACGCACCCGGTCCCGTGGATGCGGTCGGCGCCGTGCCGGAGCCCTGGCCGTCATCGGCGACGGTGATGGTCACGCGATCGCGGTTCCAGACGAGGTGTACCCGGGCGCTACCGGTGCCGGCGTGTTTGGTCACGTTGGTCAGGGCCTCTTGGACGATGCGGTAGGCGGTGAGGTCCACTCCCGGCGGCAGCGGCCTGGCCGTGCCCTCCTGTTGGACCGACACCTCCAGACCCGCGCGGCGGAAGGACTCGAGGAGCGTGGAAAGCCGGGACAGCCCGGGCGCCGGTTCGGCGGGCGTGGCCGCGTCCCCGGACTGACGCAGCAGACCGACCGTGGCCCGCAGGTCGTCGAGCGCGTCCGCGGTGGTTTCGACGAGCTCCTTGAGGCTCATGCGGGTCTGCTCCGGGCGGGTGTCGAAGAGGTGGGCGGCGACCGTGGCCTGCGCGTTGGCCAGGGTGATCTGATGGGCCACGAGGTCGTGCAGTTCCCGGGCGATGCGCACCCGTTCCTCGGCCACTCGCCGGCGCGCCTCGCTGTCCCGGCTCTGCTCGGCCCGCCGGGCCCGCTCCTCCACGGCCGCCAGGTAGGCCCGTCGGTTCTGCACCGAGTGACCGAGTACGCCGGCCACCAGAGGAAACACGGCCACCACTGCCATCCGGCTCGCGTCTTTCCACGAGAAGTCCCCGAACAAGGGGATGGAGGCAACCAGCACCGTGGAGGTGAGCAACACCGCGCTCGCCGCGCGCCGTTCGGTGCGCGCGGCGAGCGCGTAGGAGTAGGCGGTGATCACTACGGGGGCCACGATGAGTGGGGTCAGCAGGAGGCCCAGGGGCGGCACCAGCACGCCGACCGCGGTCGTGGCCGTCAGGGCGGCCAGGGGTGCCCGGTGCCGCACCGGCAGTACGGCACAGGACACCACGGCGACGACGTAGGCGGCGGCAGGCGGCGCTGACAGCGTGTCGTCGACCTGTATCACACCACCGAGCAGACAGAACGCGAACGCCGTCGCCGTGATCGCTGCCTCCCGCCACCACGCACCGCGTGGCCGTGGCCCGCCGCCACCCGGTTTCGTCATGGCCGGCTCAGTCCCGGCCTACGGGGAGCCGCCGCACCGCCGCGTTCGGCCCGGTCGCGGAGACCGGGACGTGCCGGCTCAGTGCCTCACCTTCGATATCCACATTCGGCAGCACACGGTTCAGGATACGAGGCAGCCACCAGGCCCGGTGGCCGAGCAGTGCCAGGACCGCGGGTGCGATCGCCATCCGGACCACGAAGGCGTCGAAGGCGACGGCGGCGGCCAGGCCGACACCCATCGTCTGGATGGTCGGACTGCTCATCCCGATGAATCCGGCGAACACGCTGATCATGATGATCGCCGCCGCGGCCACCACACGTCCGCTGTGCCGGAAACCGTTGACGATCGCCTCGCCGGGGCACGCGCCATGGGCGTAGGCCTCCCGCATCCGGGTGAGGAGGAAGACCTCGTAATCCATGGCGAGGCCGAACACGATGCCGATGATGAGAATCGGCATCAGCGACATGACCGGTCCGGTCTGCTCGATGCCGACCAGGTCCGCCGCCCAGCCCCACTGGAAGACGGCGACGAGGACGCCGAAGGCGGCCCCCACCGACAGCAGGAAGCCGAGCGCGGCCTTGACCGGGACCAGGACCGAGCGGAAGACCACCGTCAGCAGGAGCACCGCCAGGCCGATGACCACGGTCAGGTAGGGAATGAGGGCGTCTGACATGGCTTCGGAGATGTCGATGTTCATCGCGGTGGTGCCGGTCACGAGGATGGCGGCGCCCGTGTCGGCCTCGACGCCCAAGACCGCGCCCCGGATCGCGTGCACCAGGTCCTTGGTCTCGCCGCTGTTCGGCGCGGTCTGCGGGACGGCGGTGAGAACCGCCGTGTCCTTGCTCCGGCTGAGCACCGGCTCACCGACCGACGCGACCCCGTCCACTCCCCGTACGGTCTTGACGACCAGCTCCGAGGTGGCCCGGGGGTCCGCGGACTCCGACGTGTCCACGACCACGGTCAACGGGCCGTTGAAGCCGGGGCCGAAGCCCTGTGACAGCAGGTCGTAGGCACGGCGCTGGGTGGTCTCCACCGACTTGGACTCGTCTCCGGGCAGCCCGAGTTCGAGGCTCAGCGCCGGTAGCGCGACGGCCCCGAGACCGAGTCCGGCGATCAACAGCACGGGCACCGGCCTGCGCAGCACGAACCGCGCCCAGCGGGTGCCGAGCCCAGGCCGGCCGACCGCGGTGGGCACCCGGTGCGGGCGCTCGCTCCCCGGCCGGGTGGTCTTGCGGACGGCACGGGACAGTACCCGCCGACCGAAGAAGCCGAACAGCGCGGGGACCAGGGTGAGTGCGACGAGTACGGCAAGGGCCACGGCGCCCGCGCCGCCCATGCCCATCTTGGTGAGTTCGGGTATTCCGACGACCCCCAGCCCGGCCAGGGCGATGAAGACGGTCGCACCGGCGAAGACGACGGCGGATCCGGCTGTGCCCACCGCCCGGCCGGCGGCCTCCTCCGGCTCGCTGCCCCGGGCGCGCTCGTCGCGGAAGCGGGAGGTGACGAAGAGTGCGTAGTCGATGCCGACCGCAAGGCCCAACATCAGTGCCAGGATGGCGACGGTGGACGTCAGGCCCAGTGGAACGGCCAGCGCGGAGACCAGGCCGAAGGCGATGGCCACGCCCACGAGGGCGGTCAGCAGCGACAGTCCGGCCGCGACCAGTGACCCGAGGGCGAGGACCAGTACCACCGCCGCCACCGCCACGCCGATGATCTCCGTCGTACCGCCCGGTTCCTCCTCCGCGTCCAGGGCCGAGCCGCCGATCTCCACGGTCAGCCCCGCGTCCCGGGCCCGGCTCGCGGCGTCCTCGAGGGCGCTCTTCGTCGGCTGGGTCAGGTCGACGGCGTCCGCGGTGTAGGTGATCGTGGAGTAGGCGATGGTGCCGTCCTCGCTGACAGCGCCGGTCTCATAGGGGTTGGTGGTCGACGCGACCTGATCGCCCCCGTCCAGCGAGCCGAGCGTGTCCTCGACGGCCGCCTTGTTCTCCCTGGCCGTCACCCGCTGCCCGTCCGGAGCCTGGAACACCAAACGGGCCTCGGCGCCCTGGGAGTTGCTCTGGGGGAAGCGCTCGTCCAGCAGGTCGAACGCCTTCTGCGACTCGGTGCCGGGCATGGAGAGGTCCTCCTCCTCCCCGGTCGGCGCCATGGCGGCGGCGCCAATGGCCAGCAACAGGACACCCAGCCACAGACCACCCACGAGCCGGCGCCGCCGGAAGGCCCACCGTCCGATCCGGTAAAGAAAGGTCGCCACCTGTCGATCACTCCAGACGCCGCTAGGCAAGGGGAATGTGCGAGATTCACGCTCCTCCAACCCTCCGCTCCAGCGCCCCGCCGGGCATCGCCCCCCGCCACCGTCTTCCCCTGGTGCGCCCGCACCAGCCGCTCACGTGCCCTAGTGCCTGCGCACTACAGGCCGACTTGGGCCGCCGGGCGGGACTTGACCTGGAGTTCAGTGGCCTGGGCTATAGCCGGACTGTCACGGCCGTGACCGAGTGGGGCGCGCCGACGGTGTCCCACCGGGACTCGGGCTGCGACACGGACACCGCATGAGCCATGCGAGCACAACCCAGCCTGCTGGTCCGAGAATCGCAGATCGGGTGGTCACGGTGGTCACGGTGGCCACGCACAGCCTGGAGCAGGTTTGAGCGGCATCAAGCACGTAAAGGTCTCGCTGGACTCCGCGACGAACGTCGCAGCGCCGGGCGATGCTGCTCGACCGGGAAAGCCGAGGACATCCGTGTCGGAACATGAGCCAGCCGTCCGCTACACCGAAGTCGCGAACCAGGATGTGCGCAGTCTGCGGACGCGTTACTGCCGGTTGCACACCGACGGAGGCGCACCGGTCGCCGAACTCGAGGCGCTCTCCTTCCGCGTCCGCTTCGGCGCGGTCGCCGTCGCCGCGGAAGGCATCGGCGGCGTGGAGACCCGGCCCGAGTTCCGGCAACAGGGACACATGAGCCGGCTCCTCCGCCGGGCGCTGGTCGGCATGGCGCAGCGGGTGGACGTCGCGTTCGTGTCCGACGGTGTCGAGGGGGTGTACGAGAAGTTCGGATTTGTCGGCGCTGTGGCGGACGGGGCTCTGGTCGTCCCCGTGCGCAACGTGGAACGCGCGACCGGGAAGGATCTGGCGGCTGCCGTCCCGGGTTTCGACAGCGGCTCGGCCGCGGATCTGCCGGCGATGGTCCGTCTGTACAACACCGCTCACGCTCAGCGGCCCTGGACCCATGAACGGCACGTCGGCTGGAACCGGCTCGTTCCCCAGGCCACGTGGAAGCCCGGGTCACAGACCCTGGTCCTGCGCAACCACGACTCACTCGCGGGCTATGCCGTGCTGGAGGGCCGGGCCTTCGGCGACCCCTTGGGGTCGGTGGTCGTGGACGAGTTGGTGGCCGAGGACGCAGCTACGGCAGCCCGTATGCTCGCGGCCCTCGCCCGGCTGTGTTGGCGGAGACGCTTGAGCGAATTCACGGTCCGGGAGCCGGCCGACAGCCTGGTAGGTCGCGTGGCACGCCATATGGGCTGCACCGAGCAGCGCGGGTTTCGACCGAGCGGCGGCATGATGGCGGCGGTTCTCAACCGGTCGTCGCTGGTGCGCAAGCTCGAGCCCGAGCTGCGTCGGCGGGCCGGCGGACAGCGGCCGGACCAAATTTACGACACGGCGCTCGCCGCACTGCGACGCGGCGATCTGATCCCCGATGACACGGCGCTCGTCCGGCTGCTTCTCGGCCACTGGTCGACCGGCGACGCCGATGCGGTGGGCGTGGCGATGCCCGACCGGTACCGCGACCTCTGCTCGGCTTGGTTTCCCGGAGGCAGCACTTTGCCCCTGCCGGCCCCGTACGCCCACCGCCTGGACCGCTACTAGTACTCCAGCGTAGATCGTGATCTTGTTGCGGGAGTGCGGTGAAGAGGGGGCAGCGGTCAGTCGTCGACGAGATCGAGCTGGGCAGCACAGGCGTCCGCTACTCGAGTCCTTCGAGACGGCGGGCATCTTTGATCTCGCTGATCCTGGCAGCTGTCATCGGGGTCCACTCCCTCCTCTGTCCAGCGGCACGGAGGGCTTCTCCAACCTCGCTGAGCTTCACGGAGGACAACACGCCCGCCCGCTCGATCAGGTCGTCCCGGGCCACGGTGGTCAGCCATGTGCACGGAGTAAAGCCTGGACGCGGGAACGCGAACCGGAGCACGCCGTCGAAGGGCAGTCCTTCCGGGGCTCCTACGGCCACTTCAACGCCCAAGCCGCTGATGTCGACGCCCGCTGGCGCGACGACCTGCATCGCCTGAAACCCGGATGACTCCTCGTCCGAGAGCAGCACGACCGGGCGTCGCTCATCGAAGTCGACCCACCAGACTTCACCGCGTTGCATGTGTCCTCCTGGCACGAGACGGCGGGCGAACGCTGCGTGCCCCGTGCGGGACACGGAAGGGATGCGGCCCCGTCTTCGCACGTCGTGACCGAGGGCCGGTGAAGACGGGCGCAGCCACCGTTGATCATCGGTGTGTGAAGACTGAAGATCATGCGGTGGCCGCGAGTCACAGCGTAGACCCTGCCCGCTGGCAGGAGACGTTCGAAGTCCTGATGTCCCGGACAGCGGGCCGGTTCGCGCGGGTTGAACCCCGGCGTCGGGTGCGGGACTTGGTGCTGGGGCTGCTGTCGGACCTGCCGCGCAAGAACTGCTGGAGCATCGCCGAGCGGGCCCGGCAGGCCAGTCCGCGTGGAATGCAGCACCTGCTCGGCGGGCCTAAGCGGGATGCCGACACCGTACGCGATGACGTGCGCGAGTACGTGCTGGAACATCTGCACGACGACGATGCGGTGCTGGTCGTCGATGAGACCGGGGACGTGAAGAAGAGCACGCACACCGTGGGTGTCCAGCGCCAGTACACCGGCACGGCCGGGAGGATCGAAAACGCTCAGGTCGCTGTCTACCTCGTCCATGCAGGCCGCCGTGGACACGCGGCGAGCGACCGCGAGCTGTACGTCCCGCGCTCGTGGACGTGCGACCCCGGACCGCTGCCGGGCGGCGGGACTGGGCGAGGACACCGTCTTCGCGACCAAGCCGGAGCTGGCCGCCCGCATGATCGGCCGGTTCCTTGAGCGGGCACTGTGTGGGCTGGGTCGCGGGCGATGAGGTCTACGGCGGCATCTTCAAGCTGCGGGCCGCGCCGGAAGGGCGCCAGGTCGGCTACGTGCTCGCCGTTGCTTGCTCGGCCGAAGTCACCACGGCTGCGGGGAAGGCCGGGCAGATGCCCTGGCCGTGAAGGTGCCGAAGTGGGCCTGGCTGAAGCTGTCGGCAGGGGCCGGCGGCAAGTGGCACCGCTTCTACGACTGGGCCGTCATCGGCCTGGCCGAACCCCGCCTCGGCAGCCACCAACTGCTGATCCGCGCCGCAACCGCAGCACCGGTGAACTGACTTACTACCGTTGCCGGTCGCCGGCTGCGGTGCCTTTGGCCACGCTGGTGCGGGTCGCCGGGTCGCCGACGAGCACCAGGTCCGCCGGTTCACCTCGTGGTCTCGCTGGGTCACCCTGGTCATGCTCGCCCGCGCCTTTCTCGCCGTCGTCCGCGCTCACGGACACGCCCGCCATTCCGCCCCGGACGGGCTGATCCCGCTCACCTGCAACGAGATCCAGCGACCGTTCACCACGCTCGTCGTCCGGCCCGTGCACGGTGCAGCCCACCGGCTCGGCTGGTCCGACTGGCGACGCCGCCAGCAGGCCCGAGCCCAGGCCAGCCATTACCGCCGACAAGCAAGCGAATCAGACCCGAAGATCACGATCTACGGCTGGAGTACTAGCCGTTCATCGAATATGGAGGTCACCGAGGCTTCTCCAACCAGTGTTGACGGGTAGGCGTCGAGGTCTTCCAGGATAGGAAATTCCTACACTGAGCCTTTCCAACCTCTCACTGAAGCTGCGAGGTGGAGGGTCCTCATCCTTGATGGTGTTCCAGGACGGGTGGTGGTACCTGGACCCCGCAGGGGAGGTACGCGGCGCGATCGTCCTGGACAACCTCATTCACCGCGGCGACATCCCCGTCACCATCGGCGTTTTCGTCGATCCTGGCGTCTTCCCCGATGCGGAGAACCCGAAGAACCGCAACAACGAGTACGACGCCTTCGACGACCAGTACGTCACCTTTCTCCTCACCGAGATCATCCCGCGAGTTGCGCAGCGCTATACCATCGCCCTGGCGCCCGAAAGGTGGGGCATCTGCGGCGGGAGCAGCGGCGGCAACTGCGCCTTTACCGCCGCGTGGCTGCGTCCGGACAAGTTCCGCCGCGTCATCGGATACCTGTCCAGCTTCGCGCAGATGCCGGGCGGCAATCCCTTCCCAGACCTCATCACCCGCGTCCCCCGCAAGCCGCTGCGCATCTTCATGCAAGGCGGCCACCGCGACCTGCACTGGAATGAGCCGCAGCGGAACTGACTCGCCGAAAACCTGCGCGTGGCAGCCGCTCTCGCTGAAGCGGGCTACGACTTCCGCCTTGTCCTGGGAGACGGCGGACACAGCCCCAACCACGGCGGCGTCCTGCTGCCGGACGCTCTGCGCTGGCTGTGGCGGCCTAGCGAGGATTGATCGATACCTGCTTGTCCAACCTGGCGTCGGCTGCGGTGAGGGGGGCCGCACCCTGGTCGCACAAAGGCGTGAAGCTCCTGGCGGCGAGTTCACAACTGAGATCACTCGCTTGACCAGGGGCCACGGTATACCGCTAAATCCGTGAGGCCGTGGACCTCCTGTCCGCGCTGGTCCCCGAACTGCGGTGGTCCTTGAACCGGATCAGACAGTGATCGAGTGCCGGGTCGCCGAGCCGCATTCACCGATCAGCGGCCAGCACTGCCGCGAGGCCCTCTTGCAGATCTTTGACGAAATACTCGGGAACCTCCAGCGACGGGAAATGTCCCCCGCTTTCGGGCGACCTCCATCGGACGATCTGCCGGTACCGCTCCTGTGCCCAGGGGCGCGGACACTTCTCGACGTCGCGGGGATACATGGTGAGTGCCGACGGGACGTCGACTCGAAGTTCGGGGTCGAGCGAGTTGTGGCTTTCGTAGTAAATGCGGGCGGCCGATGCGCCGGTCCGCGTCAGCCAATACAGGGTGACGTCGTCGAGAACGCGGTCCCTGGAAATCGTCTCGAACGGGCTGTCTTCGGTGTCCGACCACTCCGCGAACTTGTCGAGGATCCACGCAAGAAGCCCGACCGGTGAGTCGACGAGCGAGTAGCCGATGGTCTGCGGTCGGGTCGCCTGCTGCTTCGCGTACGCCGCGCGGTGGCGCCAGAAATCGCGGGTTTCCTCGGTCCACTCGCGTTCCACCGCCGTCAGCCCGTCCGTTGTCAATCCGGGCGGTCCCTCCGCGAACGTCGTGTGGATGCCGAGAACGTGCGCCGGGAACCTGCCGCCGAGAACCGTGGTGATATTGCCTCCCCAGTCACCGCCGTGGGCTGCGAACCTGTTGTAGCCGAGCCTTCCCATCAGTTCCACCCATGCGGCCGCGATCTTTTCGGTGCCCCACCCGGTGGTGGCCGGCTTGTCGCTGTAACCGAAGCCTGGTAGCGACGGGACCACGACGTGGAACGCCGGCGCGTCTGCATCTTTCGGATCTGCCAGCTCGTCCACTACGTCGATGAACCGAGCAATGCTGTCCGGCCAGCCGTGCGTCAAGATCAGAGGAGTGGCATCCGGGCGCGCGGATCGGCGGTGCAGGAAGTGGATTCCCAGATCATCGATGGTCGTGCGGAACTGGCCGATGCGGTTGAGGCGCGCTTCGAACGACCGCCAGTCGTACCCGGTGCGCCAGTAGTCCACGACATCGACGAGGTCGGCGAGAGGAACGCCCTGATCCCATCGGCGAGGGTCTGGCGCGGCGCGATAGACCGTCTCGGCCTCCGGTAGTCGCGCCGCGGCCAGTCGCGCGCGCAGTTCGTCGAGGTCGGCGTCAGTTGCGTGGGCTTCAAATGCTTGCACGTCGCTGGTCGGACGGGGCATGGGACCTCCTGGCCATCGCGGAACCGGCTACGACCTTTCGCGAACCGGCTAAGACGGTTCTAGCGTGTCTTCATGCCGACGCGCAACCAGCTAAGGTGGTTCCATGCGTGCTGGATTCCCTGACTTCCGCCTCGGCAATGTGCTGGCGACCAGCTTCACGGGCACTCTGTCGGAGCGTCACGGCAACGCCGTGGAGCGCATTCCCACGCCACACCGACTCGTCGACTGGCTGGCAGTGAACGGCCTCGCCGTGGACTCCTGCACCACTGCGCAGCTCGACCTCGCTCGGGAACTGAGGGAGTCGATTCACGCCGCTGCGACAGCGGCCGCGATCCAGGATCCTCTCCCGGCATCTGCGGTCCAGGTCATCAATGACTGCAGCACTCAGGGTCGGGCCGCGGCTGTCCTGACGCCGGAGGGTAAGCGGCGATGGCGGCTCAGCTCAGATTCCTGCGTGGAAGATGCCCTCAGCGTGATCGCCGCCGACGCGATCAGCATCATCGCGGGCGAACGAGACGGAAAACTGGCCTTGTGCGCTTCACCAACCTGCCAAGCCGCCTTCTTCGACACCAGCCGAAGTCGCACCCGCAAATGGTGTGACATGAACACGTGCGGGAATCGCCAGAAGAAGGCGCGCTTCAATGCCAACCATCGAAAAAGCCCCAGATCAGCGGAGTGATCGTACCTCAGTACATCCAAGTGGGACCCACGTCACGCGGCGGCTGGCGCATGAGCCGTTCGGCCACCGCCCCACGACGCTGCTGCACCGCGGGCGAAGGTCTCCCGGGGCGGGCTGGAGTGGGCACCGCAGGGCGGTGAGGTCGATCAACTCACCGTTAGTCGCGTCGCAGCAGGGCTGGGGGGCCTGGCATACCGCGAACAGCGCGACCTTCGCCGAGGCAAGCGACGTCCGATCGATGGCCCTCACCGCATGCCTGGTGGCCCATCAGGTTTGGCGACAAGTACGCATGGTGATCATCGATCCCATCCCCATTCGACGTTCTTGCCTTCTTCGGCCGCCCCGTACCAGCAGCGGCCGATTGAAGCGATCACCGGGCGCCTCGAGCACCTCCGCCGCTCCGCCCGGGGACAGCCCCCGGCGGGCTGTTTGGAGCCGCCGCCATCGGCCGCCGGGGGTCAGTAGTCGACGCTCGGGTACCAGCCGCCGCGGCCCTGCGGGGTCAGGTCCAGGAGGTGCCAGACAGGGGTCAGGAGGTCGATACCGCGCTCATCGACGTCGTCGGCCATGCGCGGGTGCGCGGAGTAGAAATGACGGACCGTGCCGTCGCCGTCGCGGGTGAAGACGGAGACGGTGGAGTCCTGTTCGCCGTCCTTGTCCTCACTGCCCAGGTCGTACTTGAACGTGCTGTCACCGCAACTCAGGAGCCGTAGCCGGTGCCAGCCGCGGTTGCGGGCGTGCTGTCGGAGGGTGGGCACGTCGGCGGCCGCGGCGATGGCGAAGTCGGCGTTCCGTGCAATGTGGTGGGCGATGCCGTTGAAGCCGTCGATCCAGAGAGTGCACATCGGGCAGGGGTCGGTCTGCGCCTTGCCGTACATGAAGTGGTAGACGATCAGCGGGCGGTCCATGGCCGTGAAGAGCTGACTCAAGGCAACTTCGCGGACCGGTGTGTCGCCGGCGTCCAGATCGGCGGGGCCCTCGATGAAGACGTAATCGTCGACGGGTGGCCCCTGAGGGAGCGCCCGTCGCTGCGCCGCGACCTTCTCTCTGTGCCGCATGAGGTCGATCTCGGCCAAGCGCAGTTCCTCGCGAGCGGCGAGGTACTCCGCCGATTCGCCGGCCAGTCTGGTGTGCCGCAACATCCCGTCCTCCTGGGCTGGCCATCCCCCGGCCTCGATCCGGATCACGTGCTCCCCGCTCCCGCGGTCCCGAACCGGCCCTTTCGAGTCTATGGCGGCTCCACGGTCGGCGACAGTTGAGCGAAGTGGGCCAACCGGTGGAGGTCCACATGCCCGCTCGAACCGGCCGCGGCGCTGCCGTCGCCGCGGTCCTTACCGCGACCCTGCTCGCAGCCGCTCCGCACGCCACGGCCCACTGCGGCTGCGAGGAGCACAAGACCTCCCCGCCCATCGCGGATGGCCCCTCGCCATCCGGCGGTGACATCCCCGAGGAGTTCATCGAACGCCTCGTCCGTCTCGCACTCCGCCTCGGACTCCCCGAGAACCGCGACGGCGGAGGCGGCGGAGGCGGCGGAGGCGGAGGCCCGGGCTGAGCCTTGGGCGGCGGTACGGGAGCGGATGATGGTTGCGCAGCGGCTGTGCCAGGCGATCAATGACCATGGCCTGGAGGCGTTCGTCGAGTGTTTCTGCCCCGACCACCGCAGTGAGCAGCCCGCCAGGTCCCCGACCTCAGGGCGGAACTGCTGGCCTCGGCTCACGCGGACGGTACCGAGTGGTCGTAGTGGCGCTGGCACGGCACCCGCCAGGACAGCACTCTTTTTGAGATCCGCGGGGACAGCACCCTTTTTGAGATGCGCGGGGTCATTGTCATGGGCTTGCAAGGCGAAACGAGCAGCTGACGCTGCCGGGACGGTCGGGCCGATCCCGCAGATCAGCCGCTGGGGATCGCAGGCCACCCACGGACGAAGTCCCCCTGCCGCTCCCCCAAAAGGAGGGCGTGAGTCCTTCCCCTCGGGATACGGTCCTGCCATGTCCCGATCACCCGAGATTGATCTCTCCCCGTCCTCCGTCACCGCGGATGACCTCGATCTTGCCGTGCAGCTCGCTGTGGCGGTCCTGCGCAAGGCGCCCTCAGCCGCGTGGGACAGAAGGGCGGGTTCCCTGGAATGGGACTGCTGGGAGACCGTCGAGCACCTCAGCGACGACCTCTTCGCATACGCCGTGCAACTGGGCCCCAGGACACCGCCCTTGGCCGGCGAGGTGCCCTTCGTGTGGGAGAGCAGGCGGACCGGCGGCCCTGCGAACGCCGTTCACGCGGACCGTAAGGCGGGGCCCACCGGCTTGCTGCAGGTGCTGGAGGCCAGCGGCGCGCTGTTGGTCGCCATGGTGCGCACGACCTCTCCGGAGGTTCGCGCCTACCACGTCTTCGGCACATCCGACGCCGAGGGCTTCGCCGCGATGGGGATCGTGGAGACCCTGGTGCACACGCACGACCTTGCCCAAGGGCTCGGGCTCGCCTGGGACCCGCCCGCAGATCTGTGCTCGCGGGTGCTCGCCCGGCTGTTTCCGGACGCACCGTCGTCCACCGACCCATGGCCCACCTTGCTGTGGGCCACCGGACGGGCCGAACTGCAGGAGCGCCCTCGTCTGACCACATGGCGGTGGGACGGCACGCCCCGGGCCTAGGCCAGGTGTCGCCGCCGGGAGGGTGGCCAGACCTCCGCTGAGAGCGGTCGCCATGCGCGGCATAGTGTGATCAACATGATCGGACGCCTGTTCTCTCTCGTCATTGACTGTCCTGCCCCGTCTGAGCTCGCGAGCTTCTACGAGAGCCTGTTGTCGCTGCCGCGGGTGGAGGACTCGTCTGACTATGTGGTGCTCGCGGACACAACCGGCACGCAGACCGTGACCTTTCAGCGTGTCGGCGGTTTCCGGCCGCCCCAGTGGCCCGATCCCGATCGTCCGGCGCAGATGCACGTTGATGTGATGGTCGAGGACCTGGATGTTGCAGAGGCGAAGGTGCTCGCCCTGGGCGCCACGTTGCTCGAAGGGTCGGACAAGCCAATCGGCTACCGCGTGTACGCCGACCCAGTTGGACACCCCTTCTGCCTCATCACATGCGAAAGCTTGACGCCCAGCAAGTAACGGCGGCGACCACGCTGCCTGAGGGCATGCGAGCGACACCTTCATGTGAACCACCGCGCAATGCCCTGTAGAAGGCCGTGACCAGGCGGTAAGGCGCACCGCTGGCACGGGCCCATTCCCCCACTGAAACGGGGCAGGGCCCAGCCGCACCTATGCTCGCCGTCTGTGCCACCGTCGGCGCGGTGCTGACGAGCGGCGGTAAGGAGGCGCCCTCCCGATCCCGCGCGCACCCCGCCTGCCGCCTCCACTCCGGTCACCGGGCAGCCCGCGACCGCCGCTTCACCACCCGCTACCTTCGCACCGGCGCCGGAGGACGGCCACGACGAGGAACCCTCTGCGCGTTGGGCCCTTCGTGATCGAGTCGGGCGAGGTGGTGGCGACGATGGTGAGCTTGCCGGTCTGGACGGCGGTCAGTCGGTGCGTGCACCCCCTGGCCGGAGGGGTGCACGCGCTCGCGTCACCAGGACGGGGGACCGACGGTGCCGGTCCGCTGGTGGGTGACCCTCCTGTCACCGGGCCCGGCGGAGGCTCCCGGTGCAGGCATCAGCCGGAGAAGGGAACGGCGTCGGCGGGGTCGGCGTGCCAGTTGGTGGCGATGGGCCTGTCGACCGTGGCCGTGTCGGGCAGGTCGAGGGTGATGGTGTTGGCCTCGTCGCCCGCGATGGAGAGGTGGAGCAGTTCGAACTGCTTGCCGTAGTCGTTGTCGGTGGTCTTCGGATTGATGCCGGCGTAGGCGGCGGTGGAGCCGGAGAGAAGGACATCCTCGCTGACGGCATGCTCGGCCGCCGACACCGCGGTGTCGGGGGTGTAGCCGAAGGACGCGGAGGGGAACACTCCCTTCAGGTGGCAGGTGACACCGGACTTGGCCTTGGCAGTGACGAGGTAGTAGCCACCCGCCTGCGTCTTCGAGCTGACCTTGAACGTCAGATCGTTGGTCTTGCAGGCCCGCACGGTGGTGCTCCGGCTATCGGCCGCCGCATTCGCGGTGGCGGTGGCGGCCAGGGCCACGGACGCGAGGGCGACCAGGGCGAGACGGGCAGAGCGGGCGGCGAAGAGGGATCGCATCGAGATCTCCATGGTGCTGAAGTGGTCGTCCAGCGAACTGCTTGGACGACCGAAGCTTGTTCCGCCATCCGTCCCGCCCACCACACAAGACGCTCACTATGGGACGCCGGAACGCTGGAACGGGCACTGACCAGCACAGACGCCGACGGCCTGGAACGGGGTGCCGGGACACGGACACGGGGAGCCGCTGATCCCGTGAGCGGGCCTGTGCCAGGTGCCGGCGCCCCCGCAATCCGGGGAGAGCGAGTCTGAAGCCGACCGTGATGCAGCGAAGCGCGGGTCCACGCCCCCGGCCGGGGTTCGACGCCTGCCACCGAACTTCACACCGTCGACCGGCGCGCGTCAGCAACGGGACATACAGAAGCTCACGGCCGGACGACCGTGGCCATGTGGTGTGGGCAAGGCGGTAGGGCTCGGTCCAAATCTGGATGACTGCGAGGAAGCCCTGCGTGGTGGCCTCGGTGCCCAGGACTCGCAGGCGGTCTGACTCACGATCGATCGATGCAGGACAAGCCTCAGGGCCTGGAATTTGCCGCGAACATCCGCCGCCAGGCCCGTGATCCCCCGGTGGCTGATGACCACGGCACGAGTCGCGTCCCCCACCACACCTTCGTAATCAACGATCAGGGAGCTCCTCGTCGTACCGCCAACGATGCACGACCTCGTCAGGCGGCATCGTGGATGACGAGCTTGAACTCGGCGAGGGTGAGAAGGCGCGGGTTGGCGTCGTTGTGCGTGACACGGAGCGCGACTGGGGTGCCCGGGTCGATGAAGACGCCGTGGTTCTTGACGTAGAACTGGCCGCCGGGCGTCGGCGTGCGGTGCTCGGTCGCCGTGGTGTCGTTGGGGTTGGGCGTCAGGCCCAGCGGGTCACGTACGTACTGGTCGCGCAGCTCGCTGTAGCCGCCCATGCCGCTGGCGGCCTCCCACTGGATCATCGCGTGCAGGTGGCCCCAGCCGGCTTTGGACGGCCAGATCAGGCCGCTGCGGTCGTCTGTCGCCCAGTCACTCACCACGTAGCCGTCCGGCTGGACGGCCTGGTGCATCTCGAATGGGTCCTTCGACTCCGCCACGCCGAAGGGGAAACGGACGATCTTGTACGCGGTCCCCGGCGCGATCAGCTGCGGCGTATCGACCTTGAGAGAGCAGACCTGCACGCCGGGCACAACGCCACCATCCGTAGCCATGGTTCAGCACTGCCCGCCGCCGGCCGGCGCCATGCCCACGCCGTCGTCCCGTGATGCGCCATACCCTTCCGATTCAGGAGCCCGGCCAGCGGCCCAACAGCTCCGAAAGCGTGGTCGTCCTGGTGAGATAACCCGACCCTTGTGAACAAGGGTCGGTACAGCCCAAGGCTTGCCGTTCCATGGCCCCCAGATGTGCGCGCGTATCTCTGGTCGGCCGACGCCCCTTCGGGGTGGCGGTGCCTGCGAGTCGGGACCCTCGCCCCCGTGCGGGTTGTCTTTGCGGATGGACACGGCGCCCTCGCCACCGCACGTCAGAGGTCTGGCGCAGATCGGCTGGGGAATCGCTTGGCAGTGCTCGGCGGAGAGATCATCATGTGGGGATGTCTGAGAACCGATCCACTGTGGCAAGGGCTGTGGTGCGGCTTGCCCAGTACACGAAGGCGGACCAGGAGGAGATCCTGGGCAACAGCGATGATCCCTTCGGTGTCGCCTGGACCGGTCTGAGCTGGCTGCCGAAAGAAGAGCACTTCGGCATCAGGCACGACGGCCGACTCGTGGCACATGCCGGCTTGCTGCGACTGCCTGTCACGATCGGCGACGCCGAGACAGAGGTGGTGGGCGTCGGCGGAGTGGCCGTCGCACCCGGCATGCAAGGTCAGGGGCTGGCGCGGCTCGTCGTCGCAACCGCACTGGAGCACGCCCGCACGATGGGTCCTCAGCATGCACTCCTCTTCTGCCGTCCTCCCCTCGTGTCCCTCTACCAGCGCCTCGGATGGCACCCGCTCGACGAGGAGGTACTCGTCGAACAACCCGAAGCCCGCCTGGTGACCATGCCGCTCCGGACCATGGTGACGCCCCTGCGCGACGACGCCCGCTGGCCCTCAGGGCCGGTACGGCTGCTCTCGCTCCCTATGTGACGAGCCCGGCACCGCCGTCCGCCAAGATGAAGGACAATCCTGCGGCTATCTTGAGCCGCCACGCGGATCGAGGGGAGA
>NZ_WWIQ01000048.1:0-58627 GCF_009862985.1 Streptomyces sp. SID5464
CCATCCCGTCGGCCATCCCGGTGTCGGTGGACTGGTCGGCCCGGCTGGGCCGACGGGACGCTGTGGACGGGTCGGCCCCGCCGGGCCGACCAGGCGCTGCGGACGGATCGGCCGCTCCGGACGGCACGGCACCACCGAACCAGGCGGCCCCGGCCGACCGGATCACCGCTGCCCGGCCCACGGCCGCAGGCCGACCGCCCCTCGCCGACGACCGGGCGACTTTGACCTCGCACTCCGGTACCACCACGCGCCGTCGGACCGCCTCCGGTGCCGGGACCGCCGTGTTCTTCGTCCGCAGCTTGCCGGCCCGCTCCGCGGTCAGGTTGCGGAAGTTCACGAGCATGCGATGGCCGAACTCCGTGAGGACGGACTCCGGGTGGAACTGCACGCCCCACAGCGGCCGGGTGCGGTGCCGCAGTCCCATCAGGACGCCGTCCTCCGCCCAGGCCGTGGCCTCCAGCATCTCCGGCAGCGGCTCGCGCACGGACAGCGAGTGGTAGCGGACGGCGGTGAAGTGCTGCGGCAGGCCCTGGAACAGGTCGCGCTCGTCATGCCGGATCGTGGACAGGTGCCCGTGCCGCGGCACCGGCGCGGGCCCCACCACCCCCCGCTCCCCGAGCGCGATCCCCTGATGACCGAGACACACGCCGAGCACCGGGACCGGGGAGGTCGCGACCAGCCTGGCCGCGATGCCGAAGTCACGCGCGTCCGCCGGGTGCCCGGGCCCCGGGGAGACCACCAGGTTGTCGAACTCCAGGAGATCCGGCACCGCCTCGACCGCGGCGTCGTTGCGGATGACCACCGGCTCCTCGCCGTTGACCCCGGCGATCAGCTGGAACAGGTTGTACGTGTACGAGTCGTAATTGTCGATGAGCAGGGTCTTCACCCGCCCACCTCCCTCTGTTCGTTCGCGGGCCTACGTGGCCCGGCGTTTGTGCCGTCCGCGGAGCGCCTGGAGCGACGGGTACAGCCATTTCCTGAAGAAACGCTGGAGCCGCGGCATGAGAATCCAGGTGACAAGGGCCGTCACGCACAGACACAACAACAACGTGCGGATCAGCGCATTGAGGTCACCGAGATAGGGAAGCACCGTCAGATTGAACAGGAGCACCGGCGGAAAAACCGCGCTCATATTCACGAACCACAGTTTCCATTTCGACGGCGGAGCCGGCGGCGCGGGTGTCAGAGTCTGCGCCTCGAACCAGGCCCGGGGCCCCGGTACCCGCCTGCGCTCCGTCTCCTGGGCGAGCCCGTCCAGCCGGCCGTCCCACTGTGCCCGGGAAGGCGATGCCTCCCAGGCCAGGGCCGAACCCTCGCTGGCGAAGCGATAGACGACATGCCACTCCGCCCCTCCGTCGACAAGTACCCCACCCCCCAGAAACCCCGGTTGCCGCGCGGTCGCGCCCAGCATGGCCCACCCCCAGGAGTGGAAGTCGGCCGCACGGCCCGGCGTCACGCGATAGGCCACGGTGACCGTGACGGGATTACTGGTCACGCCGTCCCATACGGAAAGCGGTTCACCCGCGTTCAAGATTCAACAAACAATTTTCCGATCGTCCGGAAAGTGAAGCTTTCCGGCACGTGGGAAACACCCCGGATCACCTGGGCGTGAGCTCCCCGATCACCTGGGCGTAACCGTGCTCGCGCCCTGCTCGACCGGCGCCTGACCGAACCGCGACAACACCAGCGCCCCGGCCACCGCCACCGCGAAACCGAACACCGCCAGCCAGCCCAGCCCCGGCCGCGTACGGTCCCCGAGCCACACCACGCCGATCAGCGCGGGCGCGACGGTCTCCCCGAGCACCAGCCCGGCGGTCGCCGTCGTCACCGACCCGCGCTGGAGGGCGGAGGTCAGCAACAGGAACGCGGCCCCGCCGCCGAGCAGCAGCGCGTACACCGCCGGGTTCGTGGCGAGCGCACCGGGCGCCAGCCCGTCGATGAGCCGCACCGCCACCTCCACCACCCCGAACCCGAGCCCGGCGCCCAACCCGAGCGCGAGCGCCCGTCCCCGCTCCGGCAACCGCCCGCCCACCGACCCGAGCAGCAGCACCCCGCCCGCCGCCGCGAGCATGGCCCACTTCAGCCAGACCGGCCCGCCCTCGTCGCCCTCCGCACCGGACGCCGACCCCAGCAGCGCGAGCCCGGCGCACACCACCCCCACCGCCGCCCACTCCATACGGCTCAGCCGCACCCCGAGCAGCCGCGCCGCGACCACGGCCGTCACCGCGAGGCTCGCGGCCAGCGCCGCCCCCACGGCGTAGATCGGCACCGACCGCAGCGCGACGATCTGGAGCAGGAAGCCGAGCCCGTCCATCCCGAGCCCGGCCAGATACCGCCACTGCCGCAGCGCCCGCCACAACAGCGCCACGTCCCCGCCCGGGCCGCTCGCCACCGCCCGCGCGGCCATCGCCTGCAACACCGTCGCCGTACCGAAGCAGACCGCCGCATCAAGGGCGCACACCAATCCAAAGATCACAAAACGACAGTAGGGGAGGGGGCGTGAACCGGGGGGTCATGTACGTCCGTTCACACCGGTCTCTAGGCTGGCCGCTCGGCAGTACATGACAGAGACACGCAGTGCACGGGGACACGGGGACACGGGGAGACACGCAATGGCTGAAACACGGCGACGACTGCGCTCCAGCACGGTGGTGCTGGGCGGCATGGGTGTCCTCGCGGCGGCCCTGTCCGCATGCGGCTCCGACCCGGACCGCCGCTGCGTGGACCGGGACAGCTACGACTACATCAACGGCTACAAGATCGTCGCCGACAAGAACTGCAAGTCGGGCTCCTCGTCCTCCTCCTCCGGCAAGGGCCGCAAGAAGACCGGCAAGACCAGCACCACGAACGCCGACTGGTACTACGACGCCGACGTCAGCGGCCGCTACGCCGACAACGGCACCTTCAGCCGCAGCGAGGCCGTCGACCGGGGCGGCTTCGGCTGCTCCGGCTCCGGCAGCGGCGGCGGCTGACCGGGCCGTACGCGCATGGAACGCCGCACCATCACCCCCCGCCCCGGCTGGCAGCAGACCGTCGAGGAACAGGGCCTGATCTACCCCCTCACCCGCTACCCCGACGACTCCCTGCGCCCCTACTGGGACGAAAGCGCCTACTACGCCTTCACCCTCGAGGAGATCGAGGCCCTGGAAGAGGTCGTCGAGGAACTCCACCGCATGTGCCTGGCGGCGGCCGACCACATCGTCACGGAAGACCGTTTCGCGGACCTGGGCATCACCGATCCCCGCGTGGCCCGGACGGTCGCCGAGTCCTGGCACCGCCGTGCCGAACTCCCCTCCGTCTACGGCCGTTTCGACCTCCGCTACGACGGCACCGGCCCGGCCAAGCTCCTGGAGTACAACGCCGACACCCCCACCTCACTGGTCGAGGCCGCGTCCCCCCAGTGGTTCTGGATGGAGGACCGCTTCCCCGGCGCCGACCAGTGGAACTCCCTCCACGAGCGACTGATCGACGCCTGGAGGAAACAGGCCGCCCTCCTCCCGCCGGGCAGCCCCCTGTACTTCGCGTACTCCTCCGCCGACGAACTCGGCGAGGACATGATGACGGTCGCCTACCTGAAGGAAACGGCCGAGCAAGCAGGCCTGGCCACCGACTGGATCTCCATGGAGGAGATCGGCTGGGACCGCCTCTCCGGCCGCTTCGTCGACAACCGCCTCCGCTTCATCCGCAGCATCTTCAAGCTCTACCCCTGGGAGTGGCTCACCACCGACCGCTTCGCCGACCACGTCCTGGACACCCTCGACAACGGCGGCGGCACGGGCACGACCCTCTGGATCGAGCCGGCCTGGAAAATGCTCCTCAGCAACAAGGCACTGCTCGCGATCCTCTGGGAGCTCCACCCCGGCCACCCCAACCTCCTCCCGGCCTACCTCGACGGCCCCCGGGACCTGTCCACGAAGGGCTGGGTGGCCAAGCCCCTCCTGGGCCGAGAGGGCGCGGGCGTCACGATCCACGACCCCGGATCCCCTCCCACCCTCCGCGACGAACCCTGCTGCTACCAGCAACTGGCTCCCCTGCCCGACTTCGACGGCAACCACGTGGTCCTGGGCGCGTGGGTGGTGGAGAACGAGTCGGCGGGCCTGGGCATCCGCGAATCATCGGGCTTGATCACGGACGAGTACGCCCGCTTCCTGCCCCACGTGATCCTTTAGCCGACCCCCGGCAGATGCTCCCCCGCCCCCTCACCGGGTAGGCTGCCCCCGGGCCGTGACTGGCGTGCTGGGATGGGACCGACCATCGGGGAGCGGCCCCCGGACCTGGCTGAACGCCGGGTACCGGAACCGTGCCGTGCGCCTGGGCCGTACCGTGAACGCTGAACGCAACGTCCGGAGGTCCACACATGCCAGCCGAGCCCCTCTCCACCGCTTCCACCGCCTACCGCGCCGCCCTCGACGTCATCCGCGCCGTCGAGCCGCGCGTGGCCGACGCCATCGGCCAGGAGGTCGCCGACCAGCGCGAGATGCTCAAGCTGATCGCCTCCGAGAACTACGCCTCCCCGGCCACCCTCCTGGCCATGGGCAACTGGTTCAGCGACAAGTACGCCGAGGGCACCATCGGCCGCCGCTTCTACGCCGGCTGCCGCAACGTCGACACCGTCGAGTCCCTCGCCGCCGAGCACGCCAAGGAACTCTTCGGCGCCCGCCACGCCTACGTCCAGCCGCACTCCGGCATCGACGCCAACCTCGTCGCCTTCTGGTCGGTCCTCGCCCAGCGCGTCGAGGTCCCGGCCCTGGAGAAGGCCGGCGCCCGCCAGGTCAACGACCTCTCCGAGGCCGACTGGGCGGAGCTGCGCCGCGCCTTCGGCAACCAGCGCATGCTGGGCATGTCCCTGGACGCCGGCGGCCACCTCACCCACGGCTTCCGCCCGAACATCTCCGGCAAGATGTTCGACCAGCGCTCCTACGGCACGGACCCGGCCACCGGCCTCATCGACTACGAGGCCCTGCGCACCTCGGCCCGCGAGTTCAAGCCGCTGATCATCGTCGCCGGCTACTCCGCGTACCCCCGTCTGGTGAACTTCCGGATCATGCGCGAGATCGCCGACGAGGTCGGCGCGACGCTCATGGTCGACATGGCGCACTTCGCCGGGCTGGTCGCGGGCAAGGTCCTGACCGGCGACTTCGACCCGGTCCCGCACGCCCAGATCGTGACGACGACCACGCACAAGTCGCTGCGCGGCCCGCGCGGCGGCATGGTCCTGTGCGACGACTCCCTGAAGGACCAGGTCGACCGCGGCTGCCCGATGGTCCTCGGCGGCCCGCTCCCGCACGTGATGGCCGCCAAGGCGGTCGCCTTCGCCGAGGCCCGCCAGGAGTCCTTCCGCGACTACGCCCAGCGCATCGTCGACAACTCCCGCGCCCTCGCCGAAGGCCTGATGCGCCGCGGCGCGACCCTCGTGACGGGCGGCACGGACAACCACCTGAACCTGATCGACGTCGCCTCCTCCTACGGTCTCACCGGCCGCCAGGCCGAGGCCGCCCTGCTCGAGTCGGGCATCGTCACCAACCGCAACGCGATCCCCGCCGACCCGAACGGCGCCTGGTACACCTCCGGCATCCGCATCGGCACCCCGGCCCTGACCACCCGGGGCCTCGGCACGGCGGAGATGGACGAGGTCGCCGGCCTGATCGACCGCGTGCTCACCACCACCGAGCCGGGCACGACCAAGTCGGGCGCCCCGTCCAAGGCGGCCCACGTCCTCGACGCGAAGATCGCCGACGAGATCAGCCACCGCGCGACGGACCTGGTGGCGGCCTTCCCGCTGTACCCCGAGATCGACCTCGGCTGAAGCGCCCCGTAAGGGGCGCGGGGAACTGCGCGACCTGCCACGACGGGTCCGCAGTTCCCCACCGCCGGAACCACCCGCGGGCCTCTGAGACAATAAGCAACATGGCCTCTGACCGACCCCGCGTGCTCTCCGGTATCCAGCCCACCGCCGGCTCGTTCCACCTCGGCAACTACCTCGGCGCCGTCCGCCAGTGGGTGGCCCTCCAGGAGACCCACGACGCCTTCTACATGGTCGTCGACCTGCACGCGATCACCATCCCGCAGGACCCGAAGGACCTGCGTGCGAACACGCGCCTGGCCGCCGCCCAGCTGCTCGCCGCGGGGCTGGACCCGGACCGCTGCACGCTCTTCGTCCAGAGCCACGTCCCCGAGCACGCCCAGCTCGCCTGGGTCATGAACTGCCTCACCGGCTTCGGCGAGGCCGGCCGGATGACGCAGTTCAAGGACAAGGCCGCCAAGCAGGGCGCCGAGCGCGCCTCCGTCGGCCTGTTCACGTACCCGATCCTCCAGGTCGCCGACATCCTGCTCTACCAGGCGCACGAGGTCCCGGTCGGCGAGGACCAGCGCCAGCACGTCGAGCTGACCCGCGACCTCGCCGAGCGCTTCAACGGCCGTTTCGGCCAGACCTTCACCGTCCCGAAGCCGTACATCCTGCGGGAGACGGCGAAGATCTACGACCTTCAGGACCCGTCGATCAAGATGAGCAAGTCGGCGTCCACGCCGAAGGGCCTCATCAACCTCCTCGACGAGCCGAAGACCACCGCCAAGAAGGTCAAGAGCGCGGTCACCGACACGGACACGGTGATCCGCTACGACGTCGAGAACAAGCCGGGCATCAGCAACCTCCTCACGATCTACTCGACCCTCACCGGGGAGGGCATCGCGGAGCTGGAGGAGAAGTACGCCGGCAAGGGCTACGGCGCGCTCAAGACGGACCTCGCCGAGGTCATGGTCGAGTTCGTGACGCCGTTCCGGGAGCGCACCCAGCAGTACCTGGACGACCCGGAGACGCTCGACTCGATCCTGGCCAAGGGCGCCGAGAAGGCCCGTGCCGTCGCCGCGGAGACCCTCGCCCAGGCGTACGACAAGGTCGGCTTCCTGCCCGCCAAGCACTGAACCCGCTCCCGCGCACGGCCGTACCACCGCACAGCGCTGTACATCACTCCGGTTGCGCCTGCCTGTAACCGGGTCGTGGCCGTACAGTCGATAACCGGGTGGTCGTATCAGCGACCCGCAAACTTAACGACAGGAGACGACGTGGGGACCGTAACGATCGGTGTCTCGATCGCGGTCCCGGAGCCTCACGGCAGCCGGCTTCAGCAGCTGCGCGCGGGCTTCGGCGACGCCGCGGCTCACGGCATCCCCACGCACGTCACCCTGCTGCCGCCGACGGAGATCGACGAGTCCGCCCTGCCGGCCGTCGAGGCGCACCTGACCGAGGTCGCCGCGGCCGGCCGGCCGTTCCCGATGCGGCTGTCGGGGACCGGCACCTTCCGGCCCCTGTCCCCGGTCGTCTTCGTCCGGGTCGTCGCGGGAGCGGAGGCCTGCACGCGGCTCCAGGATCAGGTCCGCGACCCCGCCGGGCCGGTCGCACGCGAACTGCAGTTCCCGTACCACCCCCACGTCACCGTGGCGCACGGCATCGACGAGGCGGCCATGGACCGCGCCTTCGAGGAACTCGCCGGCTACGAGGCCGAGTGGCCGTGCACCGGCTTCGCCCTCTACGAACAGGGCGCCGACGGCGTCTGGCGCAAGCTCCGCGAGTTCCCCTTCGGCGGCTCGGTCGTCCCGCCCCAGGCCGGACACGTGGAGCGCGGCTCGGTCCCGACCTGGTGATCCGCCGGTAGGTCAGATCGGCAGCCGCCGGAACACCCCGCGCGGCATGTGCCGCAGCGCCGACATCACCACGCGCAGCGCGCCCGGCACCCACACCGTCTCCGAGCGGCGCCGCAGCCCCAGCTCGACGGCCGTCGCCACCGCCTCGGGCGTCGTCGCGAGGGGTGCCTCGGGCAGTCCGGCGGTCATCCGCGTCCGGACGAACCCGGGGCGTACGACCATGACGTGCACGCCCGTGCCGTGCAGCGCGTCGCCCAGCCCCTGGGCGAAGGCGTCGAGTCCGGCCTTGCTGGAGCCGTAGATGAAGTTCGCGCGGCGGGCCCGCTCGCCCGCGACGGAGGACATGACGACCAGCGAGCCGTGCCCCTGGGACTGGAGCGAGCGGGCGCACACCAGGCCCGCCGAGACCGCGCCGGTGTAGTTGGTCTGCGCGACCCGCACCGCCGCCTCCGGGTCCCGCTCGTCGCGGGCCTGGTCGCCGAGGAGGCCGAAGGCGAGCAGCACCATGTCGATGTCGCCCTCGGCGAAGACCTTGCCCAGCACGGCCTCGTGGGAGGAGGGGTCGAGCGCGTCGAAGGCGACGGTGTGCACATCGGCCCCCAGCCCGCGCAACCGCCCTGCGGCCTCCTCCAGCGCGGGCGACGGGCGGCCTGCCAGCCAGACCGTGCGGGTACGGCGGGCGATCAGCCGGCGGGCGGTGGCCAGCGCGATCTCCGACGTACCGCCGAGGACGAGCAGGGACTGGGGGAGACCGAAGGCGTCCTTCATGACAGCTCCTAGAGGTTGCCTGGTGTGCCGGTGCCTGTGCCTGCGCTAGAGGCTGAGGCGGCGGGACAGATCGGACGTGAAGACCCCGTGCGGATCCAGTTCCGCCCGCAGCGCCCGGAAGTCGTCCAGCCGTGGGTACATGACCGCGAGCAGTTCCGGGCGCAGCCGGGCGTCCTTGGCGAGGTAGACGCGTCCGCCGGCGGTGGCGACCTCCTCGTCGAGTTCGTCGAGGAACGCGCCGAGGCCGGGCAGGCCCGCCGGGATGTCCAGCGCCAGCGTCCAGCCGGGGACCGGGAAGGACAGCCAGCCCGGGTCGGACTCCCCGAAGCGCTTGAGGACCGCCAGGAAGGACGGGCAGCGGCGCTCCGAGATGCGGCGCACGATGCGGCGCAGGGCGTCCTCCTGGCCGTAGCCGACGACGAACTGGTACTGCACGAAACCGCTCCGGCCGTAGACGCGGTTCCAGTGGGGGACGCCGTCGAGGGGGTGGAAGAAGGCGGAGATGCGCTGGAGTTGGCCGGACCGCGAGCGGGGGGCCTTGTGGTACCAGAGCTCGTTGAAGAGGCCCACGGTCGTGCGGCTGAGCAGGCCCTCGGGGAGGACGGCGGCGGACGGCAAGCGGGGCGTGCGGAAGGACAGCGGGTCCCGGCGCAGGCGGGCGGGGAGGGCGTCCAGGGGGGCGTGGTCGCCGCGGGTGAGCACCGCGCGGCCGGTGGCGGCGCCCCGGGCCAGCAGGTCGACCCAGGCGACCGAGTAGCGGTAGCGCTGGTCGGTGGCCGCCAGCCGGGCCATCAGGTCGTCGAGATCCGCCGCGCGTTCGGTGTCGACCGACATCAGCGAGGTCTGGACCGGCTGGAGCCGGATCGTCGCGGTGAGGATCACCCCGGTCAGTCCCATGCCGCCCGCGGTGGCGTCGAACAGGGGCGTGCCGGGGATCACCGTGCGGATCTCGCCGTCGGCGGTGAGCAGTTCGAGGGCCAGCACGTGGCGCGCGAAGGAGCCCGAGACGTGGTGGTTCTTGCCGTGGATGTCGGCGCCGATCGCCCCGCCGACGGTGACGTAGCGCGTGCCCGGGGTGACCGGCACGAACCAGCCGAGCGGCAACAGCACCTCCATCAGCCGGTGCAGGGAGACGCCCGCGTCGCACAGCACGGTGCCGCCGTCTGCGTCGATCGCGTGGACGCGGTCCAGGCCCGTCATGTCGAGCACGGACCCGCCCGCGTTCTGCGCCGCGTCCCCGTACGCCCGTCCCAGGCCCCGGGGGATCCCGCCGCGCGCCCCGCAGTCGCGGACGGCCGCCGCGGCCTCCTCGTACGTCCGCGGGCGGATCAGCCGGGCGGCGGTGGGAGCGGTGCGGCCCCAGCCGGTGACGGTGGTGTGGTCCAGGCCCGTGACGTCCGGGACGGAATCGGTGTCGGCAGACATGTTCGTGACCGTATCGCCCCCATGTGAGCTATTAGTTAGAGAACATGGCAGCCCTCCCCGAAACGGGTGATTAATGGGATGTCGCTCAATATTGCCGGAGTTCAGGCCAGGTGGGCGTGAACAGTGAGTCCACATGGACGACCTCGACGACCTGCACGACATGGACCACCGGATCGTTTCGGCGCTCAGGGCGTGCGGCACCGACCCGCGCGTGGCAGGCGCCGCACGCGCCCTGTCCTGGGCGGGTGAGCACGCGGCGCTGTGGCTGGCGGCGGGGCTCGCCGGAGCCGCCGTCGACGGCAGGAGACGCGGCGCCTGGCTGCGCGGGACGGCGCTCACCGCGGGGGCGCACCTCGTCAGCATGGGGGTGAAGCGGGTCGTGCGCCGCCCGCGCCCCGCACACGTCGAGCCCCTGGTGCGCACCGCCGGCCGGCACTCCTTCCCCAGCTCGCACGCCACCTCCGCCGCTGCCGCCGCCGTCGCCTTCGGCGCCCTGGGAGCGCGCGCCGTCCCGCCGCTCGCCGCCGCCGTGTGCGTCTCGCGGCTGGTGGCGGGCGTCCACTACCCCTCGGACGTCGCGGCGGGCGCGGCCCTCGGCGCGCTCACGGCCCGGCTCGGCGCCCGCTGGATGAAGGGAGCGGCCCACCATGACTGAGACGGCCATCCTGCGGCAGCGCGGCCACGAGGAGCGGCCCGCGGCACCCCGCAAGGGCGGTCTCCTGGCCGGCCTCCTCCGGACCGCGCGTCCCAAGCAGTGGGTGAAGAACGTCCTGGTGGCCGCCGCCCCGGCGGCCGCCGGCGAGCTCTTCTCCCGGCACGCCCTGATCCAACTCGCCCTCGTCTTCCTCCTCTTCACCGCCTGCGCCGCCGCCGTCTACCTCGTCAACGACGCCCGAGACGCCGACGCCGACCGCGTCCACCCCACCAAGCGGCACCGCCCGGTGGCCGCCGGGCAGGTCCCCGTGCCTCTCGCCTACGCCGTCGGCGGCGGCCTCGCCGTCCTCGCGCCCGCCGCCGCGCTCTGGGTCTGCTCCCCGGCCGTCGCCGCCCTGCTGACCGCCTACCTGGGCATGCAACTGGCCTACTGCGTCAGCCTCAAGCACGTCCTCGTCGTCGACCTCGTCGTCGTCACGACCGGCTTCCTGATGCGGGCGATGATCGGCGGGCTCGCCCTCGGCATCCCGCTGTCGCGCTGGTTCCTGATCACGACCGGCTTCGGCGCGCTGTTCATGGTGTCGGCCAAGCGCTACTCCGAAGCCGTGCAGATGGCCGGAACGGCGGGCGCCACACGCGCGTTGCTCACCGAGTACACCACCGGCTACCTCCGCTTCGTCTGGCAGCTCGCCGCCGGTGTCGCCGTCCTCGGCTACTGCCTGTGGGCCATGGAGGAGGGCGGCGTCCCGCACACCAGCGTGCTGCCCTGGCGGCAGCTGTCCATGGTCGCCTTCGTCCTCGCGATCCTCCGGTACGCCGTCTTCGCCGACCGCGGCACGGCAGGCGAACCCGAGGACGTCGTCCTGCGCGACCGGGCACTCGCCCTCATCGGCCTGGTATGGGTGGCGATGTACGGCCTGGCGGTGGCCAATTGGTGACCACGCGCGCGTGGTCGGGCCCCACGGCCCCCTGCCGCCGTGAGCTCCTGGGTTTCGCCGCCGTCGGTCTCCTCGCCTACGCCGTCGACCTGGCCCTCTTCACATGCCTGCGCGGGCCCGCCGGACTCGGCCCGCTCACCGCGAAGGCCCTGTCCTTCCTGGCCGCCTGCTCGGTCGCCTATGCGGGCAACGCCCTCGGCACCTACCGGAACACGCGGGTCCGGGGCCTGCGCCCGTACGCCGTCTTCTTCCTGGTGAACCTCGCCGGGGCCGCCGTACAACTGCTGTGCCTGGCCGTCAGCCACTACGGCCTCGGACTCACCTCGCAGCGCGCGGACACCGTCTCCGGCGCGGTCATCGGCATGGCACTGGCCACGATTCTGCGGTTCTGGGGTACCCGTACATGGGTCTTCCGGGCGGAGGGCAGAGTCGGATCATGGACTGGCTGAAAAGGCTCCCGGTCGTCGGGCCGTTCGCGGAGCGGCTGATGATCACCCACGCGTGGCGGTCGTACGAGCGACTGGACCGCGTGAAGTGGACACGGCTGGCCGCCGCGATGACCTTCACGAGCTTCGTCGCGCTGTTCCCGCTGCTGACGGTGTCCGCCACCATCGCCGCCGCCACGCTCAGCACGGAGCAGCAGCACAAGCTGCAGGACAAGCTCGCCGAGCAGGTGCCCGGCATCTCCGACCAGCTGGACATCGCAGGCCTGGTGGACAACGCCGGCACGATCGGCCTCATCGCCGGCGCCCTGCTGTTCTTCACCGGCGTCAGCTGGGCCGGCTCGATGCGCGAGTGCCTGCGCGCGGTGTGGGAGCTGCCCGCCGAGGAGGAGAACCCGGTCCTGCGCTACGCCAAGGACGCGGGCGTCCTGATCGGCCTCGGCGGCGCGCTCCTCGTCACCATCGCCGCCTCCACCGTCGCCTCCGCGATGATCGGCTGGATCACCCGGCACCTGGGCATCGACGAAGGCGGCTGGAGCGGAGTCCTGCTGCACATCGCCGCGTTCCTGATCGCCGTACTCGCCGACTTCCTGCTCCTGCTCTACGTCCTGACACTGCTGCCCGGCGTGGAGCCCACGCGTCACCGTCTGCTCGTCGCGGCGCTGACCGGCGCGGTCGGCTTCGAGCTGCTGAAGCTGCTGCTCAGCGGCTATTTGCAGGGCGTGGCCGGGAAGAGCATGTACGGCGCGTTCGGCGTGCCCGTCGCGCTGCTGCTGTGGATCAACTTCACCTCGAAACTGGTGCTGTTCTGCGCCTCCTGGACGGCGACGCAGAGCAAGGAGGAGGACGAAGTCCCGGGCGTCACGGGCGAGTCCGGCGGCGCACCAGATCCGGCAGCGGCCAACGGCGGTTGACCAGGAACGCGCCGCCCGCGAGCAGTACCAGCACCCCGCCGGTGATGCCGAGCGCGATACCGATGCCGCTGGAGCCGTCCGCGGCCGGGGCGCTGGCCACCGGCTTCGAACCGGTCCCGGCCGTGCCGCCCGCGCCGCTCCCGGAGCCGCCGGACTCACCGGAGGGGTTCACGCCGGGCTGGGAACTGGCCTGCGCGGCGCTCTTCGGCGGCACCAGCTCGCCCACCGGCTGCACCTTCCCGGCGGCCTTGAAGCCCCAGTCGAACAGCCGCGCGGTCTCCTTGTAGACCTCGTTGTGCTCCGGCTTCTGGGGGTTCATCACGGTCACCAGCAGCACCTTGCCGTCCCGCTCGGCGACACCGGTGAAGGTGGCGCCCGCGTTGGTGGTGTTGCCGTTCTTGACGCCGGCGATGCCCTGGTAGACGGGCAGGTCCGCGTCGCCGCTCAGCAGCCGGTTGGTGTTCTGGATCTCGAAGGACTCGCGGACCGTCTTGCCCTTCTTGCCCTTCTTCGTCTGGCCCGGGAACTTCGCGCGGACCGTCGAGCAGTACTCCCGGAAGTCCTTCTTCTGCAACCCCGAGCGCGCGATCAGCGTCAGGTCGTACGCCGACGAGACCTGCCCCTCGGCGTCATAGCCGTCCGGGCTGACGACGTGCGTGTCGAGGGCCTGGAGCTCCTCGGCGTGCTCGTTCATCTCCTTGACGGTGTTGTCGACGCCCTTGTTCATCGCCGACAGCACGTGCACGGCGTCGTTGCCGGAGCGCAGGAAGACGCCGAGCCACAGGTCGTGGACGGTGTAGGTCTCGTCCTCCTTTATCCCGACCAGGCTGGACCCCGAGCCGATGCCCGCCAGGTCGGCGGGGACGACCTTGTGCTTGGACGTCCTCGGGAACTTCGGCAGCAGCGTGTCCGCGAACAGCATCTTGAGCGTGCTCGCGGGGGCCAGCCGCCAGTGCGCGTTGTGCGAGGCCAGCACGTCACCGGACTCGGCGTCGGCGACGATCCAGGAGCGGGCGCTCACGTCCTTCGGCAGCACCGGCACGCCGCTCGCGAGGTTCACCTGCGTGCCCGGCTGTCCGAGCCGGGCGCCGCCCACGGTCGACATCGACGCCGGGGGAGTGGCCGACGGGCTCGCCGACGGACTGCCCGAGGGGCTCGGGGCCGCGACGGCGGCGGGCGCGGCCAGGGCGAGGGACGACAGGACGGCGGAGGTGACCAGCAGGTATCGCCTGGCGGTCTTCTTCGGTGCGGGCACGGTCGGAAACGTACATGCAGTACGCAGGGAAGTCCCGCCTGCGCCCCCACCCCGCGAACGGAACCGGACACGCTCTGGCGATACTGGGTGCATGAAGCTCAGCCGCCCCGTCTCCTGGTTCCTGCTCGCCTTCGGGGTGTGGAGCTGGGTCATCTGGATCACTTTCGTCAAAAACCTCGTCAAGGACAGCAGTGGGCTCGCCTTCGACGACGGTCATCCCACGGCGTACTTCTGGGTGCACCTGCTGCTCGCTGTCGTTTCCTTCGTATTGGGGACGGCCATCGGGGCCATCGGGTTGCGTGGTCTGCGCGCACTGCGCCGGACGTCATAACGGCAATCGGGAGACACGACACCGTGGCCATCGTCTTCGTACTCGTCGCAACCCTCGTCCTGGCCGTCATCGTGACGGCCAACTGGTACGTGTGGCGACGCCTCTTCCGCGACACGACCCGCGGCCCGGGCCTCACCCGCCGCGCGGGCGCGGCCCTGATCGCCGGCGGCTGGCTCCTCGCGATCACGGCCCTGGTCGCCGAACGCACCGGCGTCCCCTTCTGGCTCCAGCAGGTCCTCGCCTGGCCGGGCTTCCTGTGGCTGGCCCTGTCGATATACCTGCTGCTGGCGGTCGTGGCGGGAGAGTTCGTACGGCCGCTGCTGCGGTGGTTCCTGGCGCGGCGGGCGAGGACGAAGGCGGCGGGCCCGGAGCACGGGCCGGTGGTGACGGCGACTGGTCCGGGGACGGACCGCGGCACCGGCGTGCCTGGCGGAGTGACGGCTTCCGCGACAGCCGCCGGTTCACCGGGGGAGGGCGTCGCTGGTGCGCGCGGCGGAGCGACGGCCTCGGCGACTGCGACCGTGCCGCAGGCGGACGGTGCCGGGATGCCCGGCGGGACGACTGCTTCGGCGACGACGGCGGCTGGGGAGCGGGCGGAGAGCGACGCCGGCGTGCGAAGCGGAGTGACGGCCTCGCCGGAGGCCGGGCCACGGCCGGACGTTGCCGGTGTGCCTGGCGGAGTGACGGCTTCGACGACGGCGGCCGTGCCGCAGGCCGAACGCGCCGGGGCGCCCGGCGCCGGTGCGTCCGGCGGTGCGGTTACCGCTTCCGCCACCGCCCCGCACCCCCAGGACGACCCCGCCCCCGCCACCCCCGACACCACCGTCTCCACCCCCACCGGCCCGTCCCGCCGTCTCTTCGTCTCCCGGGTCGTCGCCGGGGCCGCCGCGGCCGCCGCTGTCGGGACCGTGGGGTACGGGACGTACGGCGTGCTGCGTGGGCCCAAGGTGAAGCGGGTCACCGTGCCGCTGGCCAAACTGCCGCGCGCCGCGCACGGGTACCGGATCGCCGTGGTCAGCGACGTACACCTCGGCCCGGTCCTGGGCCGCGGCTTCGCACAGAAGGTCGTCGACACGATCAACGCGACCCAGCCCGACCTGATCGCGGTCGTCGGCGACCTGGTCGACGGCAGCGTGAAGGACCTTGGCCCCGCGGCGGCCCCGCTGGCCCAGCTGAAGGCCCGTCACGGGTCCTACTTCGTCACCGGGAACCACGAGTACTTCTCCGGCGCCGAGCAGTGGGTCGAGGAGGTCCGCCGCCTCGGCCTCACCCCCCTGGAGAACGCCCGCAGGGAGATGCCGTACTTCGACCTGGCCGGGGTCAACGACGTCGCAGGCGAGGACGAGGGCCAGGGCCCCGACTACGCCAGGGCCCTCGGCGACCGGGACACGGCACGCGCGTGCGTGCTGCTCGCCCACCAGCCCGTGCAGATCCACGACGCCGTCGAGCACGGCGTCGACCTCCAGCTCTCCGGCCACACCCACGGCGGCCAGCTCTGGCCCGGCAACCTCATCGCGGCCGCCGCGAACCCGACCGTCGCGGGCCTGGAGCGCTACGGCGACACCCAGCTCTACGTCTCACGCGGCGCGGGCGCCTGGGGCCCGCCCACCCGGGTGGGGGCACCGTCGGACATCACCCTGATCGAGCTGGCGTCGCGACAGGCCTGACCCTGTGAGAGCGCTGTGAAACCGGACGGAAACGCCCATCGGTAAGTTCTTTCCCAACTCGTCAGATCTCCCTTCCGCCAGCTCAAACACCTGTGATTGGGTGAGGCCGCCACAAAGGGGTGTGGCACTGGCACAAGGGCCCACGGGCCTGGGAGGGCAAGGCCGATGCGATCGGTTCGCATGCGGATACTCGCGGGACTGCTCGTCCTGGCGGCAGCGGGGGTGGGCGCCTGGCAGCTCGTGCCGTCGAAGAAGGACGGCACGACCATCACGGTCGGCACGACGGACGCCGTCACGTCGCTCGACCCGGCCGGCGCCTACGACGCCGGTTCCTGGGCGCTGTTCAGCAACGTCTTCCAGTCGCTGCTCACCTTCGCCCCGGGCGGCACCGCACCCGTACCCGACGCGGCCAGGAGCTGCGCGTTCGCCGACGGCGACCTGACCACGTACCGCTGCGAACTGCGCTCCGGCCTCACCTTCCCGAGCGGCCGGAAGATGACCGGCGAGGACGTGAAGTACTCCTTCGACCGGATCATGAAGATCAACTCCCCGGTCGGCCCGGCCCCCCTGCTCGACACCCTCCGTTCCGTGGACGCCGACGGGCTGACCGTCACCTTCCACCTGTCCTCGCCCGACGCCACGTTCCCGTTCAAGGTGGCGACCGGCGCGGGCTCGATCGTCGACCACACCGCGTACCCGGCCGACAAGCTGCGCACCGGCAGCGGTGTCGACGGCACCGGCCCGTACACCCTGACCTCCTACACGAAGGACGCCTCGGCGGTCCTCGCGCCCAACAGCCGCTACCAGGGTGCCGTCAAGGGCGGCGCGGGCCGGCCCGTCGAACTGCGCTACTACCCCACCCCCGCCGCCCTGGACGCCGCGTGGCAGGACAAGCGCGTCGAGGTCACGACCGACCAGCTGCCGCCCGCGGTCCTCGCCGGCCTGAACCCGAGCGATCCCGCGCAGCGCGTCTTCGAGTCGGAGAGCTCCGAGACCCGCAACCTGTACTTCAACACCCGTGCGGGCAAGCCCCTGCACGACCCGAAGGTCCGGCAGGCCATGGCCTGGCTCATCGACCGCGAGCGGCTGGCCGCCAACGTCTACGACGGCACCGTCGACCCGCTGTACTCCCTGATCCCGGCGGGCCTCACCGGGCACACCGCCTCATTCTTCGACGACTACCCGCGCCAGGACCCGAAGAAGGCACGGCAGCTGCTCACCCAGGCCGGCGTGACCCTGCCGGTCCGCTTCACCTACGGCTACGCCAAGGGCCGTGGCGCCGGTGCGCAGGAGGCCGCCGAGATCAAGCGGGAGCTGGAGGCGAGCGGCCTGTTCAAGGTCACCCTCAAGGGCTACGAGTGGACCGACTTCCAGAAGCGCTGGGCGAGCGGCAAGCTCGACGCGTACGCCGTCGGCTGGGTCGCCGACTTCCCCGACCCGGACACCTTCGGAGCCGCGCTCGTCGGTACCGGCAGCGCCATGAAGACCGGCTACAGCAGCAAGACCGTCGACCGGCTCATCCAGGACAGCCAGCGCTACGCCGACCGCGGCGAGGCCGACCGGGACTTCCAGTCGGTGCAGCAGACCGTCGCCCAGGACGTGCCGGTGCTGCCGCTGTGGCAGGCGAAGGAGTACGTCGTCACCACCGAGGACATCGGCGGCGGCCAGTACCTGTCGGACGGCACGGGCGTGTTCCGCCTCTGGAGCCTCACGCGGCTCTAGGGAGCCTCACGCCGCTCCAGGGCCGGTGCTCTGGGAGTCGGTCCGGCGCGCGGCCGGGTCCGGGATCGCCCGGGTCATCCCCGGCAGGAAGTCCGTGAACAGTTCGTGCACCTCGCGCACCAGCGGCCGCAGCACCCGGAAGCGGGCCAGTGCGACTCCACGCGCGGTGAGCCGGGCCCCGCGCTCGGCGAGCCGGTAGCTGCGTTCCCGGCCCTCGGTCCGGTCGAAGATCCAGTACAGGACGAGGCCCATCTGGGACAGCCACATCAACTCGGGCAGGATGTCCCGCAGTTCCTCGGCCACCTTGGTCTTCGTCGCCCCGGCCAGCACCTCCCGGTGGACGCTGATGGCCTCCTCACGCGCGTGCTCCGACTCCGGGGAGAAGGGGCTGAGCGGGCTGTCCGGATCGGCGGCGTTCTTGAAGAACTGCACCGCGAACTCGTGGTACGGCGCGGCGATGTCCAGCCACGCCCGCAGCACACCCGCGAGCCGGGCCTCCAGATCGCTCTCCCGGTCCAGGATCTCCCGGACCGCCACCTGGTGCTCGGCGGCGATCCGGTCGTAGAAGCCCTGGATCAGGTGCTCCTTGCCCTCGAAGTAGTAGTACGCGTTGCCGACGGAGACCCCGGCCTCCTTGGCGATGGCCCGCATCGTCGTCTTGTCGTAGCCGCGCTCCTGGAACAGCCGCATGGCCGTCTCCAGGATCAGGGCGCGGGTCTGCTCGGACTTGGTCGGGGTGGCGCCGTCGTCGGGGCCGTCGTTCTTCGCGGACACGGGAAGAGAGCCTAACGTCAGCGCCCCGGCGCCCGGCGAGGGGCGCAGGTGCCGTCGGCGCAGCCCGGCGCGGTGTAGGTCCAGCCGAGGTCCGGGTGGTACGCCCACCCGTCCGCCCGCCGGTACACCCGGCCGCCCCACTGAGCCTGGCCCCACTGCGCCCCGCCTCCCGGCGCCCTGCCTCCCTGCCCCCGGTTCCACTGCGCGCCGCGCCACTTGGCGGCGGCCAGCACCGCGCCCCTCGCGAGCCGGGCGCCGGACGGGGTGCTGAGCCGGTGGGCGAGCGGACGGTGCTCGCGCAGCGCCCACAGGGTGACGATCCAGGCGGCGGGGCCCCGGTAGACCTGCCCGGCGTCGCCGACGACGGTGATCTCGTCGAGGGTGGCGCCGTGGTCGAGGCCGGGAAACCGCCCCCGGGCCTCCTCGGAACCGGCCGGGACCAGCTCCAGCGGCACCAGCTTCGGTTGCCGCAGGAGCCAGTCCCGCAGGAACGCGCACAGGGAGCACTCGGCGTCGTACAGGACGGTGAGCCGGCGGACCGGTGCGGTGGCGTTCATGCCGCTCTCCGCTCAGGCCTGCGCCTGCGGGGCGGCCCAGCCCTGCGGCGGCACCGGCGGTACCTGCTCGCGCTCCATGGCACCGCGCCGCCGGATCCGGTTGAGCACGTAGACGTTGCCCAGGTGCATCACGCCGAGGACCAGCAGCACCACGCCGACCTTGGTCGACAGGGCCTCGAAGACGCCGCGCGTGTCGGTGATGGTCTCGTCACCGCTCAGATACAGCGCGACGAACCCGAGGTTGACGAGGTAGAAGCCGACCACCAGGAGGTGGTTGACGGCGTCGGCGAGCTTCTCGTTGCCGTGCAGTACGTCGGCGAGGAAGATCCTCCCGTTCCGGCTGAGCGTGCGGGCCACCCAGATGGTCAGACCGATGCTGACCAGCAGGTAAATGACGTAGGCGATGACCGTGCGGTCCATTGCCCCCACCCTTCTTGAACACGTTCAAAACGCTGTCGGGGATGACTCTAGACCTGTTTTTGAACATGTTCAACACGTGGGCCGGCCCCTCAGGCCGCGCAGCCCCCGATCCTCCGCGTGCTCAGCGCGATGTCGTCCAGCCGGACCTCGTACGACGACGGGCTCGGGTCCGCCTGGTACAACTGCCAGCCCAGCTTGAGCTGTTCGAAGGCAGGGAAGACGAACGGACCGGACGTACCGCCGTGCTGGTCGGTTGAGACGGTCAGGTCGGGCTGGGGTACGCCGTCGAAGTAGACCGTGACGCGGTTGTCCCTGGCGTCCAGATGGAACTCGACGCAGCTCCACTTACCCGCCGTCGCCGGCGCGGAGGTCTTCCACGCGGTCCAGTCCCCGGTCGGTCCGAGGTCGGAGCCGACACCGTAGAAGTTGCGCTTCTCCGTGGGCACGTACTGGCCGCCGAGCGGACGGACCAAGGTCGGGGAGTCCCGGCCGGAGGCCTCCGCAAGGGTCCAGTGCGCCCAGTCGGGGGCGGTCGGGAACGCGTCCACCCTCAGCCGCATCCGGGCCCAGAAGCTGTTGCCGGGGGGAGCCAGGTGTGGGAACACCAGGAAGGCGCGGCCGTTGCCCTCGGTGCGGATGCGGAGTTCACGGCCGTGGCCGGTGGAGGCGCGGGTGACGGTCAGTGTGCCGTCGGAGGTGTCCGAGGTCCAGTCGCGGCCTTGGGCGACCGGGCCGAGGGGGAGGCGGTCGAAGCTCTCCCGGGCGAGGACCGGGGAGGGTGCCGCCGAGGCGGTGGGGGATGCCGTGAGCAGCGCGGAAGCCGTGGCCAGCAGCGCTGCGGCGGCCCTTCTGAGGTATGCCATGCGGCAGTCTGGCCACGGGAGTTACAGCCGTGACAGGTGCCGAGCCTTAAGTGGCCGGTCACGTTCCGTTTCTGTCCGGATCGGGTCACGCGACCTTTTTCGCTTGGCCTGCCTTCAGGATTTCAGCAACGTCCAAGGTGACCTTGGCGCCGATGGAGTCGGGGAGGGTGACGATCTCGCCAGGGGCGTGAGGACGGTGGTTCTCGTACCCATTCCCGGCCGGGTCGGTGAGGACGTGAAGGCGCTGGTGCTTGCGGTCGACGATGACGTAGACGGGCACCTTGGCGTCGGCGTAGGCGGCGACCTTGGTCTTGAGGTCGTCCTTCCAGTTCCCGGAGGTGACCTCCAGGACGAGACGGAAACAGGCCGGGTCGTACGCGTTGTTCTCGACGAAGTGGTCGTCGATGTCGGCGTCCACCACCACGAGGTCCGGGATGGCGTAGTCCTCGGCGCCGGTGGGCAGCCAGAGCCCGACGTTCTGAAGGACCTCGGTTTCGCCGTCGTCCAGTCCTGCCGCGATGAACGGGCGCATGAGCTTGGTCAGTGCACGGGCGTGGGGAGCATCCGAGGACGGGGTCACGAGGAGATGGCCTGCGATGATCTCGACGCGGTAGCCCGGATGGCGCTCCATGATCTCGTCGGCGATGGTCGTCAGGGTGACCGGCTCTTCTTGGTGGAAGGGCTGCTCGACGGAAGCTGCGGACATCAGGTGCCTCCTGGGGGCTGGTGTCGAGAGCATCATCGTAGGTCGGACGACGTCATTGCGTCCTTCGCAGCCATGTTCACCCGTGAGTGTGGCATATGCCCGAGGGCCCTGTTTCCAGCGGAAACAGGGCCCTCACAGCCGTACGGCAGACGGCCTCAGTAGCGGCGCGTGATCAGCGCTCGCTTCACCTCGGCGATCGCCTTCGTGACCTCGATGCCGCGCGGGCAGGCGTCCGTGCAGTTGAAGGTCGTGCGGCAGCGCCAGACGCCGTCGCGGTCGTTGAGGATCTCCAGGCGCTGTTCGCCCGCCTCGTCACGCGAGTCGAAGATGAAGCGGTGCGCGTTGACGATCGCGGCCGGGCCGAAGTACTGGCCGTCGTTCCAGAAGACCGGGCACGACGTGGTGCAGGCCGCGCAGAGGATGCACTTCGTCGTGTCGTCGAAGCGCTCGCGGTCCTCGGCCGACTGCAGACGCTCGCGCGTGGGCTCGTTCGTGTCCTTCGTGATGAGGAAGGGCATGACGTCCCGGTACGCCTGGAAGAACGGCTCCATGTCCACGACCAGGTCCTTCAGGACCGTCAGGCCCTTTATGGCCTCGACCGTGATCGGCTTCTCGGGGTTGATGTCCTTGATCAGCGTCTTGCAGGCAAGGCGGTTCTTGCCGTTGATCCGCATCGCGTCCGAGCCGCAGATGCCGTGCGCGCAGGAGCGGCGGAACGTCAGCGTGCCGTCGAGGTCCCACTTGATCTTGTGGAGGGCGTCGAGGACGCGCTCCTTCGGGTCGATCTCCAGCTGGAAGTCTTCCCAGCTGGCCTCCGCCGCGACCTCCGGGTTGAACCGGCGGATGCGGAAGGTGACCGTGATGTAGGGGGAGTCGGCGAAGCCGGGCTCGGGCTTTCCGGCCGCGTCCGACTTGTCCAGAACGGGGGTAGCCATCAGTACTTACGCTCCATCGGCTGGTAGCGGGTCTGGACGACCGGCTTGTAGTCGAGACGGACGGTTTCGGAGCCGTCGGCGCCGACCTCGCGGTACGCCATGGTGTGCCGCATGAAGTTGACGTCGTCGCGGTTCGGGTAGTCCTCGCGGTAGTGACCGCCGCGGGACTCCTTGCGGGCGAGCGCGGAGACCGCCATGACCTCGGCGAGGTCGAGCAGGTTACCCAGCTCGATGGCCTCCAGCAGGTCCGTGTTGAACCGCTTGCCCTTGTCCTGGATCGAGACGTTCTTGTAGCGCTCGCGCAGCTCCGCGATCTTCTCGACCGCCGTCTTGATGGTCTGCTCGGTGCGGAACACCATGACGTTGGCGTCCATGGTCTCCTGCAGCTCACGGCGCAGCGTCGTCACGCGCTCGGTGCCGGTGGAGTCACGCAGCCGCTCCACCTGCTCCATCACGAACTCGGCCGGGTTCTCCGGCAGCTCGACGAAGTCCGCCGTCTGGGAGTACTCGGCCGCGGCGATGCCGGCCCGCTTGCCGAAGACGTTGATGTCCAGGAGCGAGTTCGTGCCGAGGCGGTTCGCGCCGTGCACCGACACGCAGGCGACCTCGCCGGCCGCGTACAGGCCCGGGACGACGGTGGTGTTGTCCGCCAGGACCTCACCCTCGACGTTCGTCGGGATGCCGCCCATCGCGTAGTGCGCGGTGGGCTGGATCGGGATCGGGTCCGTGTACGGCTCGATGCCGAGGTACGTCCGCGCGAACTCCGTGATGTCGGGCAGCTTGGCGTCCAGCTGCTCCGGCGGGAGGTGGGTGAGGTCGAGGTAGACGTGGTCGCCCTCGGGGCCGCAGCCGCGGCCTTCCCGGATCTCCGTGTAGATGGAGCGGGACACGACGTCACGGGACGCCAGGTCCTTCATGACCGGCGCGTACTTCTCCATGAAGCGCTCGCCGTCCTTGTTGCGGAGGATGCCGCCCTCACCGCGGGCGCCCTCCGTCAGGAGGATGCCCATGCGCCAGATGCCGGTCGGGTGGAACTGGAAGAACTCCATGTCCTCCAGCGGGATGCCCCGGCGGTAGACGGCCGCCTGGCCGTCACCGGTCAGCGTGTGCGCGTTTGACGTCACCTTGAAGAACTTGCCGCAGCCGCCGGACGCGTAGATCACGGCCTTCGCCTGGAAGACGTGGATCTCGCCGGTGGCGAGCTCGTAGGCCACCACACCGGCCGAGCGCTTCACGCCGTCGACCTCGGTGATCAGCTGGTCCAGGACGTAGAACTCGTTGTAGAACTCCACGCCCTCCTTGACGCAGTTCTGGTACAGCGTCTGGAGGATCATGTGGCCGGTGCGGTCGGCCGCGTAGCAGGAGCGGCGGACCGGGGCCTCGCCGTGGTTCCGGCTGTGACCGCCGAAGCGGCGCTGGTCGATGGTGCCGTTCGGAGTGCGGTTGAACGGCAGGCCCATCTTCTCCAGGTCGAGGACGGAGTCGATGGCCTCCTTCGCCAGGATCTCGGCGGCGTCCTGGTCGACCAGGTAGTCACCGCCCTTGACCGTGTCGAAGGTGTGCCACTCCCAGTTGTCCTCCTCCACGTTGGCCAGCGCGGCGGCCATGCCGCCCTGCGCGGCGCCCGTGTGGGAGCGGGTGGGGTAGAGCTTGGTGAGCACGGCGGTGCGGCTGCGCTTCGTCGACTCGATGGCGGCGCGCATACCGGCGCCACCGGCGCCGACGATGACGGTGTCGTACTTGTGGATCTTCATGATTTTCGCAGCCCCGTGCCTAGCGGATGTTCGGGTCGAAGGTGAAGATCACCAGCGTGCCCAGCAGGATGGTGAACACCGTGGCGGTGTAGAGCAGGCCCTTGAGCCACAGCCGGGTGTTCGCGCGCTCCGCGTAGTCGTTGATGACCGTGCGCAGGCCGTTGGCGCCGTGCAGCATCGCGAGCCACAGCATCAGCAGGTCCCAGACCTGCCAGAAGGGGCTCGCCCAGCGGCCCGCCACGAAGGCGAAGCCGATCTTGGACACACCGCCGTCCAGCACCAGCTGGATCAGCAGGTGGCCGAGGACCAGCACGACCAGCACCACGCCCGACAGGCGCATGAACAGCCAGGCGGCCAGCTCGAAGTTGCCCCGGGTGGACTTCGGGGTCTTCTTGGTGCGCTTGCGCGGGGCCTCGATGAAGGGCGCGGGGTTGTCGACGGTGTAGACGGCGCCACCCTCGACGGGGCCGACGCCGGCGGCGGTCTTCTCAGTCGTGGACATTGGCGTCAGCTCCCGAACAGTTCACGAGCGGCGTGGCCGAGGACGGGGTAGATCGCCCCGAGCATCAGCACGACCCACAGGGCGACGACGGTCCAGAGCATCTGCTTCTGGTACCGGGCGCCCTTGATCCAGAAGTCGACGGCGATGACGCGCAGACCGTTGAGCGCGTGGAAGAGGATGGCGGCGACGAGGCCGTACTCCAGCAGCGCGACGATCGGCGTCTTGTACGTGGCCACGACGTTGTCGTAGGCCTCAGGGGACACGCGGACGAGAGCGGTGTCCAGCACGTGAACGAACAGGAAGAAGAAGATGAGGACGCCGGTGACTCGGTGAGCCACCCAGGACCACATTCCTTCCCGGCCGCGGTACAGCGTTCCAGCCGGCACGGAAGTTTCCTCCGGGAGCGGGGATTGGGGCCGCGCCGGCTTGGTGTGTCGGTCGGGCCCGGCCGGGTACGGTCCACCGGCCCCCAGCATCGTAGCGATGCGCTGCCGCTGGGCTGAGCCGGGGTCCCGGGGTGTGATCAAACTGGCATGCAAAGAGGTACAGGTGGGCTAGCGCGGGCAGGGGGTATCGGGGTTCCCCGGGGCCTGCCGGGTGCGGGCCGTCAGTGGTTGATCGCGCAGTTCCCCGCGCCCCTGAGGGCGGTCAGCAGACGTCCCCTCGCGAGGCGCCGGAGTTCGTCCGCCGTCACTGCCCGCTCCTCCTCCGGATCGTTGGTCAATCGTGACCGGATGGCCTCCAGGAGGCGGTCCAGGGTCTCGGCCGGGGGCACACCGTCCAGGCAGATGACGAACACGTGTCCGAAGCGGGCCTCATAGGCGGCGTGGGCCGCGCTGAGGGCCGTGTGGGCCGCGGAGTACGTGCCGGGCGGGAGGGGCGGCAGGGACTCGGCTGCCAGGGCCTCCGTCAGGTCGGGCCAGGTCAGGTCGTAGGCCGCCTCGTCCGCCGCGGCCAGCAGGGAGGCCAGGTCCGGATAGGGGCGGTGTTCCGCGACACGCCGGGACCAGCGGGGGCTGCGCAGGCAGGAGAGGAGCGTCTGCTCCAGGGCCTCCTCGGAGGCCGCGTTGAAGCGCTCCACCGGTATGGCGAGTCGGCCGGGGAGGTCTGGGAGACGGTGCGCAGGCAGCGTGGGTCCTCGTGGGCGTCACGTGTGTCGGCAGGGCATGTTGTGAGGGATGTGACGTCACGCTATCGAGTACGACCATGACGTGTCCGACGGATGCCCGAATTTCACCCGGGAGAGAGAGTTTCGGCACGCGTGGTGGACGCGCGCAGGGTGGCAGGGGGTCTTAGGTTGGCGATGTGAGTCAGCACAAGCGCCGGGGTTCGGCGAAGCAGGGAAAGCCGGGGAAGCAGTGGCAGGTGCTGGTCGTGGCCACGGCCGTCGCCCTGGTCGTGGTCGCGGCCGGGGTGAGTCTGGGGCTCTGGGCGGCCTCGGGCGGCGACGGCGGGACCACCGGGCCGGAGGCCAGACCCTCCCAGGACCGGACCGCGGCCGCCCCGCACGGCACCTCCCCGGAGGACGGCCCGAGTCCGAGCCGCTCGTACGCCCTGTCCCAGGCGCCGCAGACGATCCCCGCCGTGCGCGAGCACACCGCGGCCCGCGGCCCGGGCTGGCGCCCCGCGAGCGGGGACCGCGTCGTCGTGGACGACCCGGCGCTGGCCGACGAGGGCCGGCTGATCGCCGGTGAGCTCGGGCTGACGTACGAGGGCGAGAAGGACGACCGGCGCGCCGGGGACGTACGGCTGACGCTGGACGACGGCAAGAAGGCGAATCCCGAGTCGTACGTCATGACCGTGCGCGACGGGCGGGTGGAGATCAGCGGGCCCGCCGACGCGGGCGTCTTCTACGGCACCCGCACCCTCAAGCAGGAAGTGCACGACGGCGGCACGGCGCCCGAGGGCGTGGTGCGGGACGAGCCGGCCAAGCCGGAGCGCGGGTTCATGCTGGACATCGCCCGCAAGAACTACACGGCCGGCTGGATCGAGGACCGGATCCGGGAGCTGGGCGATCTGAAGTTCAACCAGCTCGGTCTGCACTTCTCCGACGACCAGGGATTCCGGATCGAGTCCGACTCGCATCCGGAGATCGTGTCCGAGCAGCATCTGACCAAGGCGCAGGTGCGGAAGATCGTCGACCTCGCGGAGAGCCGCCACATCACCGTCGTGCCAGAGATCGACTCCCCGGGGCACCTCGGCGCGGTCCTCGCCGCCCACCCCGACCTCCAGCTGCGCACCGGGCGGGGATCGGCGGTGCAGGGGGCCATCGACATCTCCGAGAGCGAGAGCGCCGCGATCGTCGACGATCTGCTGAACGAGTACGCCGACCTGTTCCCGGGCGGGCCGTGGCACCTCGGCGGCGACGAGTACCAGGCACTGGTGCGCTCCGACCCGGAGGCGTCGTTCCCGCAGCTGGCCGCCGCCGCGCGGGAGAAGTACGGCTCCGGGGCGACGGTCGCCGACCTCACCACCGGCTGGCTCAACGACCGGGCCGCCACCGTCCGCAAGCACCAGCGCACCCCGCGCGCGTGGAACGACGGCTTCTTCCGGGACACCTCCGTCAAGGCCGCCAGGGACATCCAGGTCGCCTACTGGACCGGCAAGGAGATCGGCGCCCGGCAGCCCGCGGAGTACCTGGGCGAGGGCCGGAAGGTGATCAACTACAACGACGAGTTCCTGTACTACGTGCTCGGCGAGCCGCAGACCTTCGTCTATCCGACGGGGCAGCGGATCTACGAGCAGTGGACGCCCCGGGTGCTGCGCGGCACGGCGGCCGTGCCGGAGCGCTACGACGGGCAGATCCTCGGCGGGTCCTTCGCCGTCTGGGGCGACGTCCCGGACGCGCAGACGCAGGACCAGGTGGCGGCCGGGATCCGCATGCCGCTGCGGGCGACCGTCCAGAAGCTGTGGGACCCGGGCCGGCCCGAGCTGTCCTGGGCGGAGTTCCGGGCGCTTGCGGACAGGCTCGGCTGACCGCACACGAATTGGCCCGTACGGCTGCGAACTGCCGTACGGGTGTGGTGGTCTTCTGACGCGAGCCGAATCGAATATGCCGGGGGGAACCGGAGCATGGGCTACTGGGGGTACTTCGTCGTGGGCCGTGGGGAGCGGCCGCTGGCGGAGCTGGACGCACTGGCGGGGGCGACGGACGGGATGGTGCGGCGCACCTCGGCACCGGGCGGGTGGCAGGTTTGGGAGTACCCGAGCAGCGACGGCGACGTCGGGAACATGAACGCCCTCGCCCGGGAGACCGGGGCGCCCGCGCTGTTCGGGTACGTGATGAACAGCGAGTGCGTGGTGCTGGAGGCCGCGGCGCCGGACAGCGGCACGTGGACGACCTGCCTCGCCCGGGCCGCCATGGCCGGGTACCTGGGCGCCGGCCGGGAGGGCCTCACACTGGAGGACTACTTCCTCGAACCCCGCGACGCCGCCGAGCACGCGGTCCGCTGGGCCGCCGAGGCCGGGCACGAAGTGAACGCCGACACGCTGGTGGACGTACTCACTTCAGACCCTGATCCTCTGGCTGAAAACCTCTTCTTCCGCTTCCTCGACCGACTGGGCGTCGTGCCCCTGTGACGTTCCGGGGCCGTTGCGCGCAGTAAGGGGAAGTGCGGGTTCCGTGAGGGGTGAGGGCTGGAAGCGGCCTGGTAGGGCCCCTGCAAGGCCCGCGGAGGGAGGCGTGGATGAGCCTGGTGGAGTTGATCGCACAGGCCGACGAACGCGGGCTGGCCGCGAGCGGGCTGGCTTGTCTGGATCGGTGCGTGCCCCTGCTGGGCGGCGACGACGAGATCCTGCGGCCGCTGTGGGCGAGCCTCACCGACGGCGCCGGTACCGGCGACTGGGGTGAGGGGCTGGAGCAGGCGCGCGGAAAGCTGGACGCGGCCGGCACCGGGGACGAGGCGGCCGTGCTCGCCCACCGGATGCTCGAGGCCGCTCCCGCCGAGCTGTCCCCCGCGGGGGTACGGGTGTGGGCCGACGCCTGCTCCGTCGCCTCCCTCCAGATCCACCGCCTCCTCGACACCGCCGAGGACGACGCCTCGTCGGTCACCGTGCGCCGCGAGGGCCGTACGGAGGGCATGTCGCCGCTCGTCGCCGCGGAACTGCGCCGCCAGATCACCGTCCTGGAGGTCCTGGCCGGTCACGGTCCGGCCGGGCTGCGGCGGGCGCTGGAGGTGTCGACCGAGGGACGTCGGGTACTGCGCGCGGTCGTCTCGCGCCGGAGCCGGCAACAGGGCTGACGGACCGGGCGCCGAGCCCCTGACCGGCCCAAACCCCATTCCTGGGAGAGTCCTGTGACGGTCCCTTGGGTGAGGTGGGGCGGTCCTGCGCCGCTTCGGGGAAGTCGCCGATTCCGTGTGACGAAACGTCATGCCGCAGCGCTTTCCCGGGTGTGACGACTCAAGCGGAAACCAGGCCCTCGGCCGCGGCGAAGCCGCTGCGGTGGGCGGCGGACACGGTGGCGACGATGCGCGAGGGAGCACGGCTGCGCCTCGACTACTCGGCACAGAGTCTGTGGAGCATCGACCGGATGATCGAGGGGATACGGCGGGAAGGAGCGCCGTACGCCGCCGTGCAGGAGGTGCTGCGCGGGTTCGGGGCCTACGCCGGTGAGGTGATGGCGCGTCAGACCGGGGCCGAGTGGTGGGCGACGGGCGGCGACCACTGGATCCGCACCCCCGACGGACGCCTCTGGGACCCGATCGACGAGGCCCGCCGCTGTTACGCCGGGCACGGCTCGCTGCGGCTGCTGTGCCGGGACGCGACGACGGCCGCGCCCCCGCGGTAGCTCAGCGCGCGAGCCCCACCGGGGCGTCCCCGGTTCCGGGACCGGCCTGCTCCGGGGCCGGCTCGTCGAGCTTGGCGGCCCTCCCGGCGAGGGTGCGGATCTCGGGCAGGTCGTCGTAGAGGTGCCGGCCGGGGCACTCGGTCGGGTAGCCGTCGCGATGGCCGGAGACGCGGTGCAGCGTGGCCTTCTGGCCCGCCTTGTACTTGCCGTTGTCGGCACCGGCGGTCAGCACCACCGTGCCGGTCGGGTCGATGCCGTACAGGCCGAGCTTCCAGGCCGCGACCTTGGCGACCGACTCGCGTACGGCGGTGTTCGGGGTCGTCTTGCTGTAGTCGCCGAGCACCGAGACGCTGCTGGTGGCGGTGTTGAAGCCGTAGGTGTGCGCGCCGAGGACGGGCCTGTCCATGCCGCCCGCACGGCCCTCGAAGACCGTGCCGCACTTGTCGACGAGGAAGTGGTAGCCGATGTCGTTCCAGCCGTTGCTCCGCACGTGGTAGAGGAACACGCCGCGCACGATCGACGCCGACTCGGAGCAGGTGTAGTCGTTGGTGCCCGCCGTGTGGTGGACGAACATCGCACGGGTGCCGGTGGTGTAGGTGGGCGGGTCCTTCACGAGGGACTCGTCGGCGCCCCAGGCGGAACGTGACCTGACGGCGGGACGTTCGGCGTGCGGCGCACCGGCGGCCGGCCCGACGACCTCCGGTTCGACGAGGTCCGGTTCGACGACCGTGGTGTGCACGGCGTCCGATCCGCCGTCCGGGTCGACCAGTTCGACGCGCAGCCCGTCGGGCAGCCGTCCGCCCGACACCCGCACCTGGACGCCGTCCGAAGGCCCGGTCCACAGCGGCTGGGTGCCGCCGCGGACTCCGGCGCGGTGGCGGTCGGGGCCGGTCTCGGGCGTCCGGACGTCGGTGTCGAGTGCGCGCCACGCGCTCCATTCGCCGCTCTGGCGGGAGCGGGTGCGCACGTGCGCGGTGCCGTCCAGGGCCGCGTCCGGGTCGTCCCAGGTGACACCGACCATGCTGAACGGCTCGGTGGTGCGCGGGGCGAGGGACCGCTCGTGCGGGTCACCGTCCGGCACCCGGACGGTGTGCACGCCGTCCGAGGAGGAGGCGGAGGAGGTCCGGGCGGGCTGGGTCAGGCCGAGCGTGCCGGCGGCCAGGGCGGTGGCGACGGCGGTGTGCAGCAGGAGGCGTGTCATGCGTGGCTCGCTTCCGGTCCTCTTGGGGGCGATGGGGGAGTCTTTCCCCCTTGCCCACCCGTCCGTTCGGTCTGCCGGAGAAATCCGGCAAACGGCCGAGGACCGGACGAGTCGTCACGGCGTCAGCGTCTGGCCCAGGTGGGCGTCCGTCGGGGTGCCCAGCGTGGACTTGCCGAAGACGACGGAGTCGGCGTACCCGAGGCCGGTGCTGTTGCTCGGCAGGTACAGCAGGACGCCGTCGCCCCCGTCCTCGCCGTCGGCGCCGAACGTGAGGTCCGCCCGGCCGTAGCCGGACAGGTCCGTCAGTGACACCGACGAGCCGAAGCGGTCGCCGGTCTCCGTGGAGCCCGGGACGCCGGAGGTGTCCTGCGAGATCCCGACCGAGCCGGAGCCGGTCAGACCGGAAGCGGTGCCCTTGACGAGGATCGCGCTGCCCGCGTCGGCGCGGTTGACGCCGTCCCGGGTCAGGTCCTCGCCCGGGGCGCCCGCGAGGACGTCCGCGTAACCGTCGGCGTTGTAGTCGCCGACCGAGACGGAGGTGCCGAGGGCGTCACCGGACTCGTTGCCGCCCGGCACGTACGCCGTGTCCTGGTGGATCACGGTCATGCCGGTGGTCGTGAAGCCCGTGGCCGTGCCCGGGACCATGGTGATCTGGCCGCCGGACCTGCCGCCGGACTCCGACGCGGCCGGCTGGCCGATGACGATGTCGTCGTAGCCGTTGCCGCTGACGTCACCGGCGGCGAGGGAGCGACCGCCCTTGACGGAGATGACGCCCACCTTGGTCAGACCGGTCGCGGAGCCCGCGAAGCGGACGACCCGGCCGATGCCGCCGGTGTCGCGGTAGTTCAGGGCGATGTCCGCGTAGCCGTCCCGGTTGAAGTCGCCGGTCGCGGCGTCGAGGTAGGAGACGGCGCCCGTGGCCGTGGTGAGCGTGCCGTACTTGGTGGCGCCGCCGGTCAGCCGGGCGTTCCAGTTGCCGCCCCTGCCGGTGCCGGCGGAGAAGACGTCCGCCTTGCCGTCGCCGTCGAAGTCGCCGACGGCGACCGTGGAGCCGAGCCTGGCGCCCGTCGAGGTGACCCCTGACGTGGTGTACGAGAAGCCGGTGTCGAGTGCGGGTCCGTACATCACCGTGACCGAGCCGCGGTCGGCGTGGCCGCTGGTGTCGTCCTCGCCGGGTGCGCCGATCGCGAGGTCGGCGTAGCCGTCGCCGTTCACGTCGCCCCACGCGGTGGAGGTGCCGAAGCCGTCACCGGTCTCGTGGGAGCCGGGGACGCCCGGGCTGCTCTGGCTGAGCGTCACCTTGGCGGCGGTGACCGGGCCGTCGATGCCGCCCGGGACGACGGTGACGGTGCCGCCGCCGCTCAGCGCCTTGGGAGTGCCCGCGACCAGGTCGGTGACGCCGTCCCGGTTGACGTCGGAGGTGGCGAGGGCGTGTGAGATGCCCGGGGTCTTGGCGACCTGGGCGATCCGGGAGAGCTGGGAGTAGAGGTTCGCGCCGGGGCAGGCGGTGGCGTTGGTGTCGCGGTGGCCGAAGACCCGGGGCAGGGTGATCGAGACGCCCTTGTCGACCTTGTTGCCGTCCTGGCCGGCCGGGCTGCCGGAGGTGAGCGTCACCTTGCCGGTCGGGTCGATGCCGTACATGCCGAACTTCCAGGCGACCAGCCGGGAGATCGCGTCGAGCGCGGCGCGGCTCGGCCGGGCCTTCTCGAAGTTGCCGATGTACGAGATCCCGACGGTGTCGGTGTTGAAGCCGATGTCGTGGGCGCCGGTGACCGGCAGGTCCATGCCGCCGCTGCGGCCCTCGAAGATCTGCCCGCACTTGTCGACGACGAAGTTGTAGCCGATGTCGTAGTAGCCGCGTGCGAAGTGCTCCTGCTGGATGGAGCGCATCCGGGCGCGGGACTGGGCGCAGGACAGGGTGTTGTCGCTGTCCATGCCGGTGTGGTGGACGACGGCGGCCTTGATCTCGGTGCCGTAGGCCGGTGTGCCGTCGTAGTCCGTGGAGGCGCCCCATTCGGCCTGCGTGATGATCGGCGGCTTGACGACCGTGGAGGGGCGGGGCGCGGGGGCCGTGGGGGTCGGGGAGGGGGAGGCCGTCGGGGACGCCGTGTCGCCGGGGGTGCCGCTCGGCGTGCTCGTCTCGGTCGGGGTGGCCGTTTCCGCCGGGGTGCCCGTTTCCGCCGGGGTCTGGGTGGGAGTCGGCGGAGTCTGGGTGGGGGCCGTCGGCTCCGTCGTCGGGGCGGGGGTCTCCTCGGTGAAGGCCGCGGTCCGGATGGCGCCCTTCGGGTCGGTGCCCGGGTCGAGGAGCCTCACGTCCATGCCGGCGGGCTGGCCGCCCGCCTCCGTGCCGTCCGCGTTCACGACACGCACCTCGACGCCGTCCGCGTCGCCGGTCCAGAGGGACTCGGTGCCGCCGCGCAGCGCGGCCCGCTCGCCCTCCGCGCCGTCGGCCTGGCCCGGTTCGGCCGACAGCTTCTGCCAGCCGGACCAGCGCCGGCTCTCCAGGTCTCTCGTCCGCACCTCAGCCGTGCCCCGGAGTCGGGCATCCGGGTCGTTCCAGGTCACCAGTACCGCGCTGAACCGGTCCGTGTCCTGCTTGGCCAGGCCCTTGCGCCCGGAGCCCTCGTCCTTGAGCTTCACGGTGTGGACGGCCGGCTTGCGGCTCTGGGACGCGCCGTCGGGACCGCCGGGCGGATCGGCCACCGCATAGGTGACCACCCCTGCCGCGCTCAGGACGACGGCGCCGATGGTCAGCCACGCCCGTCTCTTCAGACTGAGCGGTTTGTACGCACGCGTGCTGCGAGGACTCAACTACCCCACCCCTAGAACTGGACACATCCGCCCCTGCAGTCACACAGGTGGCACTCACCCAGCGCACATCTGTGGCCAAACATCACCCGGTTGTGTCGATGCCGCCGTGCAGGCGCGCTGCCACTGCCTCGGGAGGGACGCAGCACTCCGCCTGCTGTGACATTTCTCCGGAGCCCGGCGCTGATGATCGTGGAGGACGTGGCACGGACGCGTTCCCCGCGGTGCGGATCCGCCGCGAACCCGGTACGGACGAGGACGGTTCTTGGGCCAGGGAGGGGAACCCCGGCGCGTGCAGGCGCGCGACGGGGAACTGGGCGCGGCCGTCGAGCGGGCCCAGAACGGTGACGAGGCGGCCTTCGCGGTCGCCTACCGGATCGTGCAGCCCGGCCTGCTGGGCTATCTGCGCGGACTGGTCGGGGAGGACGCGGAGGACGTGGCCTCCGACGCCTGGCTGGAGATCGCCCGGGACCTGGGGCGGTTCAAGGGCGACGGGGCCGGGTTCCGCGGCTGGACGGCGACCATCGCCCGGCACCGGGCGCTGGACCATCTGCGCCGCCAGCGCGTCCGGCCGAGGTCGTCCGCGCTGGAGCAGGACGTCCTGGACCTGCCCGGACCGCACAGCACGCACGACCAGGCGCTGGAGGCCATGTCCACCGAGCAGGCGCTGCGGCTGGTCAGGGGCCTGCCGCAGGACCAGGCCGAGGCCGTGCTGCTGCGCGTCGTGGTGGGGCTGGACGGGCCCGCCGCCGCCCGTGTCCTCGGCAAGCGGCCGGGGGCCGTGCGGACAGCCGCGTACCGGGGTCTGAAACGCCTCGCCACCCGGCTGGGCGCCGAAGGTGTGACGGATGAGGTTCCCCGGACGCTGGGGGAGTCGAAATGAACGATGCCGGCGGGCCGGGCGGAGTCGCCGGGTCCGGTGCCCTGAACGGGGCGGACGAACGAGACGTATGGATCGGCCCCGGATCGCCGGGCCGGTCGGCCGGGCCGGCCGGGTCGTACGGACCCGGCGGGCGCCGCGGGACGCATGGATCGAGCAGGGACGGAACAGGACATGGGTGAACATCAGAGCGGCGGCGTCCCGGGCCGTCGGCGTGTGCACCCTGGGGACTCCGCCTACGGCCACCGGGCGGCGCGGGACGCCGACGGCCGGTGGCCCGGCCACCGCGGGACGGCCGGCTGCGGCAGCCCTGGCCTCGGCACTCGGCACGTCCTCGACGAAGCCGAGCTGGAGGCGCTGCTCGTCGCCGCCCTCATCCGGGACCGGATCGACGCCGAGGCCGAACAGCGGGCGGTGGCCGCCTTCCTGGCCGCCCGGGACGCCGGCGCGCACCGGGCCCGCACCCGCCGCCGGGACGACTGGCGGCCCCGGGAGCGGCGGCATCCGGGGCGTTCGCTGAAGGCCACGCTCTCCGTGCTGCTCGCCAGCCTCACGCTGGGCGGGGTCGCGGTCGCGGCGATCGGCTCGGTGGGATCCACGGACGGTGCCGACGACCGCGGTCGCCCGCCCGCCTCCACCCGCGCCCCCGGCGCCTCGGCGGGCGAGCCCACCGGTACTCCGTCCGGTGTCGCGACCGGCTCCGCGTCCGCGCGCCCGGACCGTCCCGCCCCCTCCCGGGACACCGAAGCCCACTGCCGTGCCTACGAGGAGGTCGACGGCCGGGGCAAGGCCATGGACGCGACAGCCTGGAAGCGCCTCGTCGAGGCCGCGGGCGGCGAGAGGAAGGTCACGGCGTACTGCGCCGAGCAACTGGCCCGGGCCGAGGCGAAGCCCGGCAGCACCGCCCGACCGGAGAAGAGTGCGGACGCCCCCGGTTCCGCCGGCGCCGACAACGGCGCGAGCAACGCCGACAAGGGCGCGGGTAACTCCGGCAGTGGCGCCGGCAGCGCGGACAGCGGCGCCGGCAACGCGGACCCCGGATCCGGGGCCGCGCAGAGCGGTGGGGACGCCGCCGACGGCGCCTCATCGGGGACGTCCGGGGCGTCCGGGGCCAAGGGCAGGACCGTCCAGCCCGACGACCGCCGCCCGTAGCGGAGTTCAGGAAGGAGTCAGGACTCCACGCTCAGGCCGAGGGCCACGGTCAGTTCGCCGAGGCACTGCTCGAAGAACGGCTCCATGTCGGTCAGGACGAAGTCCCACTGGCGAAGAACTTCCAGGCACAGCAGTCCGTAGAGCCTGCTCCAGCAGGTCACCTACACGTGCAGTGCTTCCGGGGGCAGGCGTTCGTCGATCAGGCGGGAGTACGCGCGCAGTTGCTCGCGCAGGGACTCGGGCTGGTCCTCCAGGTCCGGCACCGGGAACGGCTGGGTGTTCCACAGCTCGATGATGATGTCGAGGAAGACGTACGCGAAGCGCAGGCCGGCCTGGTACCGGGCGGAGTCGGGCTGGTGCTGCGTGCTGCCGACAGGGCTCGCGAAGATCCACTCGAACTCAAAGGGGTGGGCCACGGCCCAGGAGCGCATCGCGCGGCAGACGGCCGCCAGCCGCTCGGCAACTTCTGGGGGCACACGCTGTCACCGGAGACAAGCGCGAGCACCACATCCTGGACCGCCCGCGCAACGCCCCCACCCGCACGGCCTTCGGCGTCGCTGGCTGACGGCGTACTTCGTGGTGATGATCGCGGGCGGCAACGACATCCCCATCACCTGGTTCTCCCGGATCTTCTTCTTCGCCGGACCCGTCATCGCGTTCGTCGTCACCAAGCGGATCTGCCTCGGCCTGCAGCGCCGGGACCGCGACAAGGTGCTGCACGGCCGCGAGACCGGCATCGTCAAGCGCCTCCCGCACGGCGAGTTCATCGAGGTCCACGCCCCGCTCAGCCAGGACGCGCTGCACACCCTCACCGCGCACGAGCAGTACCGGCCGGCCGAGAACGGCCCGACCGTCGACGAGAACGGCGGCGAGCGCAGGCCCAAGGGCTCCGAGAGGCTCCGCGCCAGGCTCAGCAAGGCGTACTTCGGCGCGGAGGGGCAGATCGCCAAGCCGACCGCCGAGGAGTACCGGGAGATCACGAGCGGTCACGGGCAGCACTGATCCCGGTGTGCAGGCGCTGCCGCGCCCTGCCCGTCGACCCGCGTGCGCAACTCGCCCGACGTGAAACAGGTTCGGCTCGACGTGTTGACGGACGGGCCGGCCACGAGGGAGGTTCTCCGCCATGAACGTTCGGAAGGCCGGGCCCGGGCGCGAACGCCAGGCGGTCGTCTACCGCGACGGCGTGCTGGGGCGCCGCCCGGCCGTGCCTGCGGATTTCGCCGGCCTCGAGAGGGCCGCCCGCCGATCCAGCAGCGCGAGGGCGTGGGCCTACGTCGCGGGTGGCGCGGGCGAGGGCCGGACGATGCGCAACAACCGGGCGGCGTTCGACCGGTGGGCGATCGTGCCCCGCATGGCGCACGGCGTCACCGAGCGCGACCTGACCACGGACGTCCTGGGCACACCGATGCCCGCCCCGGTGTTGCTGGCGCCGGTCGGCGCCGGAGCGCTGATGGGCAAGGACAGCGACGTCAAGATCGCCCGGGCAGCGGCGGCGACCGGCACCCCGTACGTCTTCAGCAACCAGGGCTGCAACCCGATGGAGGAGTGCGCCGCCGCCATGGGCGGGACGCCCCGCTGGATGCAGTTGTACTGGAGCACCGACGACAGCGTGGTCGACAGCCTGATCAACCGCGCCGAGGCCATCGGAGCGGGCGCCCTGGTCGTCACCCTGGACACCACCAGCTTGGGCTGGCGGCCCCAGGACCTCAACCTCGGATCGCTTCCGTTCACCCAAGGCGTCGGGATCGCCCAGTACACCTCCGACGCGTCGTTCAGCCGGCTCGTCCGGGAGCGACTGGGCGAGACGGCCGTCGGCAGGACCGACGTCACCCTCGGCGCGCTGCGCAGCCTGCTGTCCATCACCCGCAACCATCCCGGCGGCTTCCTGGCCAACCTGCGCTCGCCGGTGCCGCGCGCGTCGGTACAGACCTTCCTGGACACCTACTCCAACCCCGGCCTGGGCTGGGACCATCTGGCCACCCTGCGAGACCGCACCCGGCTCCCGGTCGTGCTCAAGGGCATCCTGCATCCCGACGACGCGCGACGCGCCTTCGAGATGGGCGTCGACGGCATCGTCGTGTCCAACCACGGTGGCCGGCAGATCGACAACTCCGTCGCCTCACTCGACGCGCTCGTCCGGATCCGGGACGAGGTCGGGCCGGACCCCACCGTGCTGCTGGACAGCGGCATCCGGACCGGCGCCGACGTGTTCACCGCCATCGCCCTCGGCGCGGACGCGGTGCTGCTCGGGCGCCCCTACCTGTACGGGCTCGCCATCGCCGGGCAACGGGGTGTCGAAGAAGTCATCGCCAACGTCGTCGCCGAACTCGACCTCACGATGGCACTCACCGGCGCGTCCTCGATCGCCGGCGTCACCCGCGACTTCCTCGCGCCGCAGGAGCCGCCGCACGGCATCCGCACCCCGTGACCGTGAGGGGGCGTTCGGGAACGGCGATGCGTCAGCGCATGCCCGCCGCGTCGAGCAGGGTGGTCACCGTGGGCGCGACGAGCCCCGTCAGTTTGTCCGCTCCGATTCCCGCGCGGGCACTGGCACCGTCGAAGACCAGGCTGAGCTGCCGGGCCAGCAGGTCGGGACGGCTCGCGCCGCCCTGTTCGGCCTCGGCGCGGAAGAAGGCGGTCAGGTTCTCCTTGACCCGGTGGGCGACCCGGCTCGCGGGGTGGTTCTCGTCCTTCAGCTCGATCTGCGCCGCCAGGTACGGACAGCCGCGGAACTCGGGCGCACCCGCCTGCGATTCCACCTGCCCGAAGACGTGCAGGATCCGCTCGCGGGGTGACCGGCCGTCGTCCGCCGCGGGCAGGAGCGCCGCCACGAAGTCGGCAGTGCGCTGCTCCAGGCTCGCCGCCAGGAGTTCGTCCTTGCTCTCGAACAGCTGGTACATGGAACGCTTCGACACCCCGGCCGCCTTGCACAGGGCCTCGACGCCGATGCCGACACCGTCGCGGTAGGTGAGCGTCGCCGCCGCGTTCAGCAGCCGCTCTCTGGGGCTTGGCTTCGCCTCGGTGGTCATGCTGCGAGACTAACGCGATTCCGCCCCGATAAAAACTGATCGGTTTCCGCTCTCCGTTGCGCCGGCGCGGCGGTCTTCTCGGGGTTCGTCTCCACCGGGATGCGGTGCAGCCCGCTGCGGTCGTACCACCCCAGTACGCAGAAGCCGAACAGCGCGGCCGCCACGAGGCCGGCGGCCCTCATGACCCAGCCCCGCGTCAGACCGCGTCGCCCACTCGATGGGGGTGGTGGCACCGGCCGTCGGCACCGCCATGCCGATGAAGACCGGAAGCGTCCATGCCCAAGATGCCGACCGCACGACGAGCGAGGCGTTCTGGGCCGCCTGCGTGGTCGCCGTCCGGGCCAGGCTCGAGTCCACGCTGCCGGCGGACTGGTTGGTCAGAACCGTGAGTGTCGGGCGGACCGGGGCCCCGTTGGTCGCGGTGCCGGTCACTCCCTTGTCGGCGTTGACCAGACCGATGCCGCTCATGCCGTACGTGTCTCTCGGTCGGGGGGCGCGGCGCGTTTCGCCGGGGGGTGCCAGCCGCCGGTCACTTCCTTGACGGGCTTGTGGGGGAAGCGGCGCCGGGCGTACTCCTGCGCGTGGGAGCCCGGCAGGACGTACAGGGTTTCCTTCTTGTCCTGGAGCGGTCGCAGCACGGTGTCCATGAACGTCTTGCGGTCGTCCAGGTAGGGGTCGAGGACGTCCTCGCCCGCGGGGCAGACGGCAAGGCAGTAGCCGGACTTGTAGCCGGGGGGTGAGCTCAGGCTCTGCCACATGGAGGCGCTCTCGGAATCGGTGACCCGGGAGCGGTAGTCGGCGGCGTCCTCGCTGTCGGCCACGGTCTGCGCCCAGTCGGTGAACCCGCTCATGAACTCGCGGTAGTTGTGCGTGGTGCAGGCCAGGGCGTCGAACGCCCCGTCCTTGCTGATGGCGCCGACCGGGCAGGCGGCGACGCACAACTTGCAGTCGATGCAGGGGTTGTAGTCCAGCGCCTGTCCGTACGCGCTGACCTCCGCGTCCACCAGGACGGTGGCCAGCAGCACGAAGCTGCCGAACTTCGGGTGGATGACGTTGCGGTGCAGACCCATCACGCCGAGCCCCGCTGCCACCGCGACGGTCTTGTGCGCCACCACCCAGATCCGCTCGCTGGGGAAACGGTCCATCTCCTGAGGGAAGCCGACGGAGGGGTTGAGTGCGCGGTGACCGGCGTCCTGGAGCGCCTGGGTGACACTGCGGGCGGCGTGGTTCGCCTGCTCGTCGGTCTGGTGGAACTCCTGGTTGGCCACGCTGCGGGCGGGGGAGCGGCAGTTGTCGCGGTTCATCCGGAACGCCATCGCGATCAGCGTGCGGGTGCCGGGCAGTGCGGACTGCGCGTGCTCACGCTCGCCGGCCAGGTCGGGGTGGTCCAGGCTGACCGCGGCGGCGTCGTCCGCGCCGGCCGCCAGGCACAGTTCGCGCAGCCAGGCCGCGTCGATCACCGAGGGCGGGTGCACCGCGTCACCGGCCCTGCGCCGGGCGAGTACGGCCTGGACCGACGGGTGGGCGGCCAGCTTCGCCGGAAGCCTGGGGGCCGGGGCCGCCGGTTGCCCCTCGGCGTCGCGCGCGGCAGTCATCCGATGCTCCTCATGAGTGGGGTGTGAGACTCGCCTCCCCCGGCGAGAAACCGATCAGTTTCACCACCGTAAACCGACCGGTTTCCGCGTGCAAGCCCCAGCGGCGGGACTCGAAGGGTGTTGTCCGGGTCACGTCTCGCAAGGCGGCGCAGACCGCGCAAAGGTGCGGATGAGGGAGAAGTGCCGGGCGCACTGCCCGTGCCGGTGAGGGGGCTCCGCACCGCACCGGGGGGCTGCCCGGGGTCATGCGCGAGACGGCCGGGGCCGCCACCCCCCACAGGAGAGGCCCCGGCCGTCGCGCGGCACGGGCCGCGCGGCGGCCCGTACTCCCTACAGCGCCCGGGGAGCGTTTTCTGTCACACCCCACCGTGTCACGGCTTAGTTGCATCCTGGGCGGACATGGACGGGGAGTGGTTTCAGGTCGTAACGTGCCTTTCGCGCCACGCGGAGGCACCAAGACCACCGCAACCACCTGCGGTCTCGTTACCGCAACCACCAATTGAGGAACCACGACGGCGAGAACCGGTCCGCGAAAGCGGTGCCGGCTTAGGCGCAGAAGGGCGCGCGGTGCTGGGGGACGACGCGGAGCTGACCGCCGCGGTGCGCGCGGCACAGGACGGAGACGAAACCGCGTTCCGGACTGTGTACCGGGCCGTGCACCCGCGGCTGCTCGGGTACGTACGGACGCTGGTCGGCGACCCCGACGCCGAGGACGTGACGTCCGAGGCCTGGTTGCAGATCGCCCGGGACCTGGAGCGGTTCACCGGTGACGCGGACCGCTTCCGCGGCTGGGCCGCCCGTATCGCCCGCAACCGCGCGCTGGACCACATACGCATGCGCGGGCGCCGGCCCGCGATCGGCGGCGACGAGACGGAACTGACCGGCCGGGCCGCCGAGTCCGACACCGCCGACGAGGCCATCGAGGCGCTCGCCACCGACGGCACGTTCTCCCTGATATCCCGGCTGCCGCAGGACCAGGCCGAGGCGGTCGTGCTGCGCGTGGTGGTGGGGCTCGACGCGAAGACCGCCGCCGAGACCCTCGGCAAGCGCCCGGGCGCCGTCCGTACGGCGGCCCACCGGGGCCTGAAGCGGCTCGCCGAACTCCTCGGCGACGATCCGGAGGCCGATCCGGAATCGGCCGGGGTCCTCGACGCGTTGCCGCCCCAGCGAGAACCGCGCGGCGGTGCCATGGCGTCCGCACGTGTGACGCAAAGCGTCATGCGGACGCAGAAGGATGTGTGATGGCCGACGAGCAGTACAGGTGGCTGGACCGCGAAACGGCGGAGCGCTTGCTGAGCGGAGAGCCACCCGAAGCTGTCGACGGCGCCGCCCGGGGCGAGGCCGAACGACTCGCGGCAGCGCTCCGCGCGCTCTCCGCCGCACCCCCGCTGACCAGCGAGGAACTCCCAGGTGAGGCCGCGGCGATGGCCGCCTTCCGCAAGGCGCGCGCCGAACGCGCCGACACCGCGGCGGCCCCCGCGGCCGACGGCGGACGGGCCGGTACCGAGACCGCCGACGCCGGGCTGGTCCGGATCGGAACCCCGCGCGGCAGCGGCTCGGGCGACGTCCGGCGGCCTCGCTGGGCTCGTCCCGCGCGCCTCGCCCTGGCCGCCGTGCTGGCTGTCGGGATGACGGGCGGTGCCGCCCTCGTGGCCGGAACCGGAGCCTTGAGGGCACCGTTCGGCAACGACGAGCCCCAGCCCGGCTCCTCGGTCTCGGCCGCTGTCACTCCGCCCGAGCGCCCGCTGGTGTCGCCCTCGCCGAGCGACGCCGTGCAGGGCGGGTCCACGCCCGACGACAACCCGGGTGGCGGCGACCCCGGACGGGACGCGGCCGGCGACGACCCCGCCCCGAAGCCCGGCTCCGGCGACCGGGGCGACCGCGGGGACAGCTCCGGCGACAGCCGTAGGGGGATCGCTGCCGCCTGCCGCGACCTCCGTGACGGCAAGCGGCTGGACGCCGACCGCAGGCGCGCCCTGCGCGACGCGGCGGGCGGCTCCCGGGTCTGGAAGTACTGCAACGGCGTCCTGTCCGGGTCCGGGGCAGGCGGCCGCTCGGCGCAGCGGCACGACGAGGACACGGACCGGCGTGATCGCGACGACAGGTCCGGGAAGCAGGGCCGCGAGCGGGACGAGGCGGAGAAGAAGGCCCAGAAGAGGGCCGAGCGGAAGGCCGGGAAGCGGGCCGAGCGGCAGGCCGGCGAGGACGCAGCCGCGGACCGCGGCCGTTCCACGCGGTCTCTCACACCCCTGCGACCTGCGATTTCGTACTCCGCGAAAATCTCCTCGCCGAGGGTGTGACGTTTTCGGCCGCCCCGGCGCAGTAATGAGTGAGCCGACTGGTCATCGGCCGTCGCACGGAGCCGGGGTTCCCCCCGTACCTACGGCTCGTGCACCTGAGCGCGGGCGGGACACGTTCCCCCGGTCCCGCCCGCGCCCCAATTCCCCTTCCTGTCCTCACCAGGACACGACGACCTTGTCGCCGTTACGGACCTGCGCGTACAGCTCCGCGATCGCCCCCTCGTCCCGTACGTTGACACAGCCGTGCGAGGCGCCCGCGTAGCCCCGGGCCGCGAAGTCCGGGGAGTAGTGCACGGCCTGGCCGCCGCTGAAGAACATCGCGTAGGGCATGGGCGAGTCGTAGAGCGTCGACACGTGGTCGCGGGACTTCCAGTAGATGGAGAACACACCCTCCCGGGTCGGTGTGCCGCGTGAGCCGAAGCGGACCGCCATCGTCGACACGGTCCGGCCGTCGATCATCCAGCGCAGCGTCCTGCTGGTCTTGTCGATGCACAGCACCCGTCCGGTCCGGCAGCGCGGATCCGGTGGATCGGCCGGCTGGCCGCCCATGAGGTACAGGTCCCAGGTGCCCGGTTCACGGGTCATCCGCAGCAGCCGCTGCCAGGTGACGGTGTCGGTCTTCCCGGTGCGCGGCAGCCCCCGCTTGCCCTGGAAGCCGCTGACCGCCCGCTCCGTGGAGTCGTCGTACGTGCCGGTCGGCCCGTCGAAGAGCCATGCGACCTGCCGCAGCCGGGCCTGCAACTCGCGGACGTCCCGGCCGGTGTCGCCGCGGGACCACAGCACGCGGGGCGGCACGGCGGCGGCGCTCGGCTTGTCGTCGCCGGGCGGGGCGGGAGCGCTGCCCGGTCCGCCGCCGTCGGCGGGGGTCCGGGCCGGTGACGGAGTGTCCCCGGGTAATTCGATGTGCACCGGTGAGCGGCGCTTCCCGTCGCCGTCGGGCGCCTGCACGCTGCAGCCGGCCAGGACGGCCGCCCCGGCGACTGCCACCGCGATCGCTGCTCTCCCCATGCCCGTGGTACGCAAGCGGCCCTCCGTCGTCTCACCGGTGTGTCCGGATGTCACCTGAGATGTTCCCCGGGGGTGACCCGGCGCGAACCACGGGGCATGGTGGTGAGCGAGGTCCCTACAGTCGGTCCCTACAGTCGGTCCTGCGGGAGGCATCAGACCATGGCGCGCGAGTCGGAGTCCGGACTGCCCATCGAACCGGTCTACGGGCCGGACGACCTGCGGGACTGGGACCCGGCGGAGAAGCTGGGGGAACCGGGGGCGTATCCCTTCACCCGTGGCGTGTATCCGACCATGTACACCGGCCGGCCCTGGACGATGCGCCAGTACGCGGGCTTCGGCACGGCCGCCGAGTCCAACGCCCGCTACCGGCAGCTGATCGCCCACGGCACGACGGGCCTGTCGGTCGCCTTCGACCTGCCCACCCAGATGGGCCACGACTCCGACGCCCCGCTCGCGCACGGCGAGGTCGGCAAGGTGGGCGTCGCCATCGACTCGATCGACGACATGCGGGTGCTGTTCGGCGGCATCCCGCTGGACCAGGTCTCGACCTCGATGACGATCAACGCCCCCGCGGCCCTGCTGCTGCTCCTCTACCAGCTCCTCGCGGAGGAACAGGGCGTCGGCGCCGACCGGCTGACCGGGACGATCCAGAACGACGTGCTGAAGGAGTACATCGCCCGCGGGACGTACATCTTCCCGCCGAAGCCCTCGCTGCGCCTGATCGCCGACATCTTCAAGTACTGCCAGGCCGAGATGCCGAAGTGGAACACCATCTCGATCTCCGGCTACCACATGGCCGAGGCGGGCGCGAGCCCGGCGCAGGAGATCGCCTTCACTCTCGCCAACGGCATCGAGTACGTCCGCACGGCGGTGGCGGCCGGCATGGACGTCGACGACTTCGCGCCCCGCCTGTCCTTCTTCTTCGTCGCCCGTACGACGATCCTGGAGGAGGTCGCCAAGTTCCGCGCCGCCCGCCGGATCTGGGCGCGGGTGATGAGGGAGGAGTTCGGCGCGAGGAACCCCAAGTCGCTGATGCTGCGTTTCCACACGCAGACGGCGGGCGTCCAGCTGACGGCCCAGCAGCCGGAGGTGAACCTGGTCCGTGTCTCGGTCCAGGCCCTGGCGGCGGTCCTGGGCGGCACCCAGTCCCTGCACACCAACTCCTTCGACGAGGCGATCGCGCTGCCCACCGACAAGTCCGCGCGCCTCGCCCTGCGCACCCAGCAGGTCCTCGCCCACGAGACGGACGTGACGGCGACCGTCGACCCGTTCGCGGGCTCCTACGTCATCGAGAGGATGACGGACGACGTCGAGGCGGCGACCGTCGAGCTGATGGCCAAGGTGGAGGAGCTGGGCGGCGCGGTGGAGGCCATCGAGCGCGGCTTCCAGAAGAACGAGATCGAGCGCAGCGCCTACCGCATCGCCCAGCAGACCGACTCCGGCGAGCGGGTCGTGGTCGGCGTCAACCGCTTCCAGCTCGACGAGGAGGAGCCGTACGAGCCCCTGCGCGTCGACCCAGCGATCGAGGCCCGGCAGGCGGAACGCCTGGCCAAGCTCCGCGCGGAGCGCGACCAGCCGGCGGTGGACGCGGCCCTGGCCGCCCTGAAGAAGGCCGCCGAGGGCGAGGACAACGTCCTCTATCCGATGAAGGACGCGCTGAAGGCCCGGGCGACGGTGGGCGAGGTGTGCAACGCCCTGCGGGAGGTGTGGGGGACGTACGTACCGGCGGACGCGCGTGCGTGACGTCCCCGGAGATCCCTCAGGAGCCCGCTAGAGACCTGCGCGCTCCAGGTACCGCGTCAGTCCGGCGCCCGTTTCGCCCGCCCAGCCCACATAGCCGTCCGGTCGTACCAGGAACAGGCCCTTCCCGTACGTCGCCTGCTGCGCCCCGCTGATGGTGTGCACCGACTCCGGCAGCGCCGGTGCCGCCGTCCCCACCGCCACCAGCGTCCAGTGCGGTCCCCGGAAGGCGTCGAAGAGCCGTACGCCGTCCAGCGTGCCGTCGGGTGCGCGGTCGCCGGCCCGTAGGGCGCCCGGGACCGTACGCGTCTCCTGGGTGAGGGACGACTTCCGGTACCCCAGCCCCAGTTGGCGGGTCGCCGCGCCGCGCCGCGTCTGTCCGCGGTGGACGCTCGTCGACAGCCCGAGCATGTCCGCGGCGATCGGGCGCCGTTCCTCCTCGTAGGTGTCGAGGAGCGACGCCGGTGCACCGCCCGTCAGTACCGCGCCCAGTTTCCACCCCAGGTTGTAGGCGTCCTGGACGCTGGTGTTGAGGCCCTGGCCGCCGGCCGGGGAGTGCACGTGTGCCGCGTCGCCGGCGAGGAAGACGCGCCCGGAGCGGAAGCGGTCCGCCAAGGCCGCCCGGGGGCGGAAGTCCGAGGCCCAGCGCACCTGGGTCACGGCCTCCGGCGCGAGGTGCGAGCGGGCGGCGACGACCTTCCGTAGGCCCTCCAGGGAGGCGTCCGGGGGCGTCCCGTCCGGGAACTGCGCCACCAGCTGGAAGTCCTCCGTGCCGGCCAGCGGGCAGATCGCGAGGAAACCGTCACCCTCCCCGAGCGGCGGGAAGATGTGCCAGTGGTCCCGGTCCAGGCCGCTGATCCGGACGTCCGCCACCAGCATCGGGTCCGGGTCGACGGTCTCGCCCGTCATGCCGATGCCGAGCAGCCGGCGAACCGTCGAGCGGCCGCCGTCCGCCGCGACGGCGTACCGGGCGGTGACGGGCTCACCGGAGGCGAATTCCGCGTGGACCCCGTCCGCGTCCTGCGTCAGGCCGACGACCTCCCGGCCGAAGGCCACCGCCCCTCCCAGCTCCGCAAGCCGCGCCGCCAGGATCTCCTGCGTGCGCCACTGCGGCACCATCCACGGCCCGGTGTACGGGGAGTCCTCGCTCTCCTCGACCGGGTCGAACATCCGGTGTTCGCCCGTCCGCCTGCCGTCCTGCCAGATCACCCCTACCGGACAGGGCCCGCCCGCCGCGCGGATCGCGTCGAGCACGCCCAGGTCGTCGAAGACCTCCATCGTGCGCGGCTGGACGCCCTTGCCGCGCGAACCGGGGAAGAGCCCCTCCGCCCGCTCGGCCACCAGCGCTGCCACGCCCCGCCGGGCGAGATCGATGCCGAGCGCCAGACCGGTCGGGCCCGCACCCACCACCAGTACGTCCGTGTCCATGGGCCACCCCCTCCTTAACGTTGTTAAGTGCTGCCGTTTCCGAGCGTCGCCTTAACGGTGTTAAGTTGTCAAGCGTGAGTACGGAACGACGCGCGCCCCTGGACCGCCGCCGGGTCGCGGACACCGCGCTGCGGCTGCTGAACGAGGTGGGCCTGGACGGCCTGACCCTGCGCGCCATCGCCCGGGAACTGGACGTGAAGGCGCCCGCCCTCTACTGGCACTTCAAGGACAAGCAGGCGCTGCTCGACGAGATGGCGACGGAGATGTACCGCCGGATGGCCGCCGGGGCCTCGCTCGACCCTGCCGACACCTGGCGGGAACGCCTGCTGAAGGCCAACCGGGGCCTGCGTGCCGCCCTGCAGGGCTACCGGGACGGCGCCAAGGTGTTCAGCGGCTCACGCTTCACCGGGATCGAGCACGCCGGGCAGATGGAGGACAACCTGCGCCTGTTCACGGCCGCCGGCTTCACCCTCGCCCAGGCGGTCCGCGCGCTCACCACGACGTACCTGTACACGCTGGGCTTCGTCACCGAGGAACAGGGCGTCCAGCCGCTGCCGGGCGAGCGGCGCGAGGGCTTCGACATGAACGAACGCGCCCGCCTGATGGCCGACTTTCCCTTGTCGGCCCAGGCGGGCGCGGAGATCTTCGAGGACTACGACGGGCACTTCGAGGAGGGGCTGGCGCTCCTGATCGAGGGGATCGGGACGCGGTACGGGGTCGCGTGACGCCCCCGGGTCTCACCCCCGGGTCGCGCGTGCCCGCCGTACGGCCCGGGTGACCACGGGGGGCAGCAGGTCCTTGGCGAGCCGGCGGGCCCGGGACGGGGCGGGCCGGGCGGGGCGCGCCGCGCGGGACTCGGCGACGGGGGCGGCCGGGGCGCCGGCCGGCACCGGTGCCACGTAGTGGCGGGAGGGCGGGAAGGGCGGCGGCTTCATGCCCCTGGACCGGGCGCGGACCAGCCGGTGCCCGGCCGCCTCCTGCACGCTCAGCCCGCAGTCCGTGCGCTGTCGCAGCATGTCGAGCAGCTCCTCCTGGAGCGGCTCGGGGTCGCCCCAGGTGCCGTAGAGCTTCTGCGTGCTCAGGCAGACGGGGCGCAGACCGCGGTTGAGGACGGCCTCCCAGGCGGCGACCGAGACACCCGGCGTGTGCTCGGAACGGAAGTCGTCGAGCACGACGATGCCCTCGGGCAGCAGGATGTCGTGGGCGGCGCCGATGTCGCCGTAGACGTGCTCGTACAGGTGCGAGGCGTCGACGTGGACGAAACGGCAGGTGCCGGGGGCCACCTTCTCGGCCACCACCGAGCTGGGGGCCGCGATCACCGTCGGCAGGGTGTCGTGGAAGGAGAGGTAGTTCCGCTCGAAGGCCTGCTGGGTGAGCGAGGCGTACGACTTCGTCGCCTCCGCCTGGTTGGCCCCGTCGGGGGCGTCGCCCTCGAACAGGTCGCAGACCGTGAACCTCTCACCGTCCTGGAGGTGGTGGCCGAGGAGGATCGCGCTCTTGCCCATGTAGACGCCGAGCTCCAGCAGGTCTCCGCGCATGCCCTGCTTCTGCTGCCGCTCCAGGAACCAGGTGAACAGCATCTGGTCCAGCGGCGGGAACCAGCCCGGGACGTCGGCGAGTTCGCCGGGGTACGTGTCGGTCGCTTGTGCGTTGGTCATGAGACGAGCCTTCTCCCTGAGCGATGCCCAAACCGACGGTTGGTTGAACGTCCCGTGAACAGCTCAGCGGGCCTTGGCCAGCAAGGCTCGCAGCCGTGGCGTCAGCGGCTTCTCCACATAGTGGTTGAGCAACCACGCCAGCAGCAGCATTGAGCCCGCGGTCAGGGCGAATGTCGCCGCGGACGGCAGACCCAGACCGCGGTGCAGGGCGTGGATCACCACCCAGCCGAGGTGCTCGTGGACGAGGTAGAACGGATACGTCAGCGCCCCCGCCACCGTCAGCCAGCGCCAGTTCGCCCGGCGCAGCCAGCCCAGCGCGATCGCCGCGACCGCCACGAAGCCGAAGGTGACGACGAGCATGATGCCGACCGAGGAGCGGTACGAGAAGCCGCCCGCGTCGGGCGCGTGCCACAGGCTCTGGACCGCGTAGTGCTGACCGATCAGCCAGCTGACGGCGACGATGCCCCAGCCGTAGGCGTCCCGGCGGTCGAGGTGGACGAGGTAGAGACCGACACCGCCGATGAAGAAGGGGGCGTACTCGGGCATCGCGACGATGTCGAGCAGCGGCATCTTCGCGTTCTGCGCGATCACCGCCGCGAGCATCCAGCCGGCGCAGAACATGATCACCCGGCGGCGGTTCGCCCCGGGCAGCACGACGCACAGCGCGAACAGCGCGTAGAAGCGGACCTCCGCCCACAGCGTCCAGCACACGCCGAGCACGCGGTCGACGCCCAGCGGCATCTGAAGCATGGTCAGGTTCACCAGCGCGTCGCTCGGCGAGACCGCCTTGTAGGCCACCACGGGCAGCGCGAACACCGCCGTCACGAGCACGACCGCCACCCAGTAGGCCGGCAGCAGCCGGGAGGCGCGGGAGGCGAAGAACGACTTCAGCGGCCGGCCCCAGCCGCTCATGCAGATCACGAAGCCGCTGATCACGAAGAAGACCTGGACGCCGAGGCAGCCGTAGGCGAAGTACTCGTGCAGCGTCGGGAACTGCTCCTTGGGCGAGGTGCCCCAGGCCTCGGAGACCTCGCCGTCGCGCCCGCCGTAGTGGTACGCCGCCACCATCAGCGCGGCCACCAGCCGCAGTCCGTCCAGGGCACGCAGCCGGCCGCCGGAGTCCTTCCGGCGCCGTGGGACGGTCGTGGCGCCCGGTGGCTCGACCAGCACGGCGACTTCGGGCCGGGGCTTACGGGTGCTGACGACCGTCTCGGTCACGCTGAAAACCTCTGTGTGGCTCGTATGTCCTTTACCTGAGCCGCCTGTGGGGCGGGCAGGGCGCCTGTCACCCTAGGGCGTGAATTGACGTAATTACGTTCGATGGCAACAGGCTTCGCCTGCCGGTCTCCATGGGTTCACCTGGATGTCGCCGGGGCCGGTCGCGGAACCGCCCCCTTTCAGCGGCGCACCGCCTTGCGCAGCGCCCGCGCCCGCCGGACGACCCGGCGCGCCGTGGAATTGCGGGGCAGGAACGCCAGCCGCTGCGGAATGCCGCCGGGCAGTCCGAGCGAGGTGAGACGGCGCTTCTTGAAGTACCGCCGGGTACGCGGACCGAGGTGGCGGGAGAGGAACGCTTCCGCCTGCGGGCGCAGGTCCGGATAGATCTGCGGCTGCATGGTGAATCCGACGGCGGTCACCAGGTCGGACAGCAACTCGGCCCGCAGCAGGTCGCCGTCCTTGCCGCCGTCCAGGTCGGGCAGCAGCGCGTCCGCCAGGGTGGTGGGGATCCGGTTGCTGTTCTGATACGGCGTCAGCCGCTCCAGCAGCAGCTCGGTGCCGATGCGCGCGACCGGCAGCTCGTAGAACACCGAGGCCGTGAACAGCGCGGTCGAGAAACAGCCGACCACCAGTGCGGGCCGGGCCCGGTCGAACAGCACCTCGGCCAGCACGGGCGTGTCCAGCACGGTGAGGTCCACGCCGAGCTTCTCGGCCTCGGTCTCCAGGGCGCGGCTGTAGCGGGCCGGTGCCGTCGGGTGCGGTTTGAAGACGACCGTGCGGTGGCCGCGGGCGACCGCGCCCCGCATCATCCGCACGTGCAGGTCCTCTTCCTCCTCGGGGGAGAGGATGTTCAGCGCCGACAGGTACTGGCCGAGCAGCAGCGCCGCGTCGCCCGGCAGGTCGGGCAGCTCGGGGACCGTCTCGGTGATCTCGCCCAGCACCTTGAGGAACGCGGGCGACGGCACCAGATGCGCGGGCACCTCGAACTCGGTCAGCAGCATCGGCGTGAGCCCCGGCACCAGATCGAGGTGCAGCAGCCGCCGTACGCGGGTGCCGACCAGCGGGTCGAGCTTGTTGCGCGTGGGGCCGTAGCTCATCAGCCCGTCGGCGTAGACGTCGATGGGGGCGTCGGTGAACAACTGCGCCACCGTGAGCGCGGGCGCCACCTGGATGGACTCCAGGACCAGGCTCACCCGGTCGTCGCCGAGGCCCCACAGCATCCGCAGATAGCGCTCGAACAGCGGGATGTCGTCGGAGCGCGGCGTCCAGGCCCCGGGGTGGAACGGGCGGATGGCGTCGTTCCAGGACAGCACGTCGTCGAAGTGCTCGCGCAGCGGCGCGAAGCCCGGCATCTCGTCGAGGGCCGGGGTGGTCTCCGGGTTCGCGGAGTTGTTGAACACCAGCAGCACCCGGCGGTCCGGCTCCTCGAAGAGATCGGAGTCGATCGCGGCGGCCAGGGTGGCGACGCCGTACAGCGTCGAGGCGCAGAAGATCTGTGTGGTCCCGGGCATCAGGCGGCCGCTCCCGCCGGCGTGACCCTGCGCCGCAGCCGCCGCAGCTTGGACGAGCGGTCCATGTCCATGGCCTCCAGTGCGTCACCGAGCGCGTCCTGCGGCATGCGCTTGATGGCCGCCGCGCTCATCGACCGCAGCTGCCTGGCCACGGCCGGTTCGAACCTGTCTTCATGGGAAAGGTGGTGCGCGATGATCGCGCAGTACGTCCGTACCGCCTTGGGCAGCAGCCGGTCGGCCTCACGGTCGGCGGCCGTCTCCTCGATCACCTGGTCGAAGGCGCGGATGAAGTCGAGCTGGCGCACGTCGCCGATCTGGGTCAGGGAGGAGGCCACCCCGCGCCGGTAGAACACGCCCAGCAGGCTCACCACGGCGAACGACTCCGCCTCGCGGTGCAGCTTCCAGATCCACGGCCGGTCCTCGGCCGTGCGCAGGCCGTCGGTGAAGTGCAGCACGCCCCGGTCGAGGAGGCGGCGGTGGTAGGCGCCGGCCCAGGCGTAGGCGTAGTCCACCGAGGTCGAGCGGTGGGAGGGGAGGATCGCGTCCCGCGGGTTGATCGCCTCCCAGCGACGGCCGACCGGGACCCGGTGCACGGAACGGGCGCGCGCGGTGGCCTGCACATGGTCGGTGCGGATGAAGTCGCAGCCCAATTCGTCCAGCGCGGAGACCAGTTCGGCGAGGTAGCCGGGGGCCAGCCAGTCGTCGCCGTCCAGGAACGTCAGGTACTCGCCCTGCGCCGCGTCCAGGCCGGTGTTGCGGGCGGTGGCGAGCCCCCCGTTCTCCTCGTGTCGGATGTAACGCACCTGCGCGACATCCGAAAGGTCCTCGGCCGCCCGTTCGAGAATGGCCGGAGTCCCGTCCTTCGAATGGTCGTCGACCAGGATGAACTCGAAATCGCGGTCGGCGTTCAACCGAAGGCTTCTGAGTGTGTCCGGGGCGTATTGCTGCACGTTGTAGAACGGCACGATCACGGAAAGCTTAGGCACCCGCAAAACGTTAGGAGGCCGTCCGGCTCCGGAACTTTCCGGTGAACATACACTGGGTGAACTCAATGTGTCAGAACGGTGCACCCCGTGTACTTCCCCGCTTGCCACGGGCCAGTTCGGCTCCCGGTGGGGTGTTGTTAACTTTTCGTTGAGTCGTGGTTCCGCCATACCTAGGAATTGCTTCCTAGCGTCTTCGACGTGCCAGCAAGTACACCGAAGCGCCCGCGAATCGCCGTCCTCGCGGACTCCGACACCCGCTGGAAATGGGGTGCGCTCACCGCGCATCGCATCGCCCCGGGACAGTCCATGGAAGCCGGACCGCGCGAGGGCGCGCAAGTCGGCCCCGTCCTCGACGGATTCCTGCTGCGCGGCCGGGCCACGCCCACGCCGCGCCAGCTGGAGGAGGTGGGCGTGCGCGCCGACTCGCTGCGGGAGGTCACCGCCGTCGAGTTCCTGCGCACCATGGCCGAGGAGTCCTACGACATCCTCGTCCTGGCCCTCGTCGGGGGCGGTGTGCAGGCGATGCTGCACGGTCTCAGGGGCGTCTGGGAGAACCGGACTTCGCGGCCCGTCGTCGTCACCGGCTACGTCGGTGTCGTCTACGAGAAGCTCGCCGACGGCCTGCTGCTGCGGCACGGCGCGGACCTGGTCCTCGCCAACTCCCGTCAGGACGCGGACCGTTTCCGGGCCGTCTACGAAGGGGTGGGCGCCGACGCCACGTCGGTGACCGAGGTGGCCCTGCCGTTCCTCGGCGGTGCGCCGTACGAAGGTGAACACGACCCCTACACGGTCGTCTTCGCCGCCCAGCCCTCCGTGCCGGAGAACCGCAGGGACCGTACGTACCTGCTGAACCGGCTGGTGCAGCACGCCCGCAAGCACCCCGAGCGCGAGGTGCTGCTGAAGCTGCGCTCCAAGCCGGGCGAACACACCACCCACATCGAGGAGTTGCCGTACCAGAAGCTGGTGCAGCGCCTCGATCCGCCGGCCAACTTCCGCCTGGTCTACGGGAACATGGGCGAGGTCCTCGACCGCACCGACCTGCTGGTGACGGTCAGCTCCACGGCCGCACTGGAGTCGCTGCACCGCCGCATTCCGACCGTCGTGCTGACCGACCTGGGCGTGCGCGAGTCGCTCGGCAACCACCACTTCGTGGGCTCCGGCTGCCTCGCCTCCTGGGACCAGCTCGACGCCGAGCACCGCCCCACGCCCGACGAGGAGTGGGTCTCCCGGCAGGGCGTCGCGGTGGACGGCTCCTACGATTCCGCCTTCGACGCGGCGCGCGAACGCATCGCCAAGCTGCTCGACCGGCCCGGCGGCCTGCCGCCGCTGACCCCGTACTACACACCCGTCACCGCGCCCGGCTATCTGCCCGGGATCCTCGCCCGCCACCACCTCGGCCCGGACGGCACCCCGCTGCCCGGCGCGCCGGCCGCCGACAGGGAGCCCGGCCCGGTCCGGCAGATCGTGCGCAGGGCGGCGCGCGGCGCCTACCGGCACGGCGTGCAGCGCGTGGCGCCCGTCATCCGGCGGATGGGGGAGCTGTGAGCCGCCCCGAGCCCACCGCCCACGGAGCCCAAGGAGTAGACCCCATGTCCCACCCCGAAGCCGGCCGAGGCGCCTCGGTGCGCCGCGTGCTCGCGGTGATCCCCGCGCGCGGCGGCTCCAAGGGCGTGCCCGCGAAGAACCTCCTCCCCGTCGGCGGCGTCCCGCTGGTGGCGCGGGCGGTGCGCGAGTGCCGCGCCGCCCGGCTCGTGACGGACGTCGTGGTCTCCACCGACGACCAGGCCATCGCGGCCGCCGCCCGTCAGGCCGGCGCCGAGGTCGTACTGCGGCCCGCCGCCATCGCCGGCGACACGGCCACCTCCGAAGCCGCCGTCCTGCACGCCATGGACGCGCACGAGGCCCTGCACGGCGCGGTCGTGGACGTCGTGCTGCTGGTGCAGTGCACCAGCCCGTTCATCACCCGCGAGGACGTGGACGGCGTCGCCGCGGCCATCGTCGAGAACGGCGCCGACACGGCCCTCACGGTGGCCCCGTTCCACGGTTTCGTCTGGCGCGACGCGGAGGACGAGGTCACCGCCGGCACCGTCGCGGAGGCCGACGCGGCCGTCGGCGGCGGCTACGGCGTCAACCACGACAAGTCCTTCCGCCCCCGCCGCCAGGACCGCCCCCAGGACCTGCTGGAGACCGGCGCCGCCTACGCCATGGAGGCGGCCGGCTTCCGCAAGCACCAGCACCGCTTCTTCGGCCGGACCGAACTGGTCCGCACCGACGCCGCGCGCGTGCTGGAGATCGACGACCCGCACGACCTCGCCCGCGCCCGGGCCCTCGCGCCGCTCTTCGACGCGGACCGCCCCGGCGCGCTGCCGACCGCCGACGACATCGACGCGGTCGTCCTCGACTTCGACGGCACCCAGACCGACGACCGGGTGCTGGTCGACTCCGACGGACGGGAGTTCGTCTCCGTGCACCGCGGGGACGGACTCGGTATCGCGGCCCTCCGCAGGAGCGGCCTGAAGATGCTGATCCTGTCCACGGAACAGAACCCTGTGGTCGCCGCCCGGGCCCGGAAGCTGAAGCTCCCGGTGCTGCACGGCATCGACCGCAAGGACCTCGCGCTGAAGCAGTGGTGCGAGGAGCAGGGCATCGCGCCGGAGCGCGTGCTCTACGTCGGCAACGACGTCAATGACCTCCCGTGCTTCGCCCTCGTGGGCTGGCCCGTGGCGGTCGCGAGCGCCCACGACGTCGTGCGCGGCGCCGCACGCGCGGTCACCACCGTCCCCGGTGGCGACGGCGCGATCCGAGAGATCGCCAGCTGGATCCTCGGCCCCTCTCTCGATTCCCTCACCAAGTAAGGACATCTCTGCCATGAGCACCAACTCCCGTATCCGCCGGTTCGGTTCGCGCGAGGTCGGCCCGGGTCGTCCGGTCTACGTCTGCGGTGAGATCGGCATCAACCACAACGGCGAGCTCGAGAACGCCTTCAAGCTGATCGACGCCGCCGCCGAGGCCGGCTGCGACGCCGTCAAGTTCCAGAAGCGCACCCCCGAGATCTGCACCCCGCGCGACCAGTGGGACATCGAGCGCGACACCCCCTGGGGCCGGATGACCTACATCGACTACCGCCACCGCGTGGAGTTCGGCGAGGACGAGTACCGCGCCATCGACGACTACTGCAAGTCGAAGAACATCGACTGGTTCGCCTCCCCGTGGGACACCGAGGCCGTCGCCTTCCTGGAGAAGTTCGACGTCCCCGCCCACAAGGTCGCCTCCGCCTCCCTCACCGACGACGAGCTGCTGCGCGCCCTGCGCGCCACCGGCCGCGCGGTGATCCTCTCCACCGGCATGTCGACCCCGAAGCAGATCCGCCACGCGGTCGAGGTCCTCGGCTCCGACAACATCCTGATGTGCCACGCCACCTCGACCTACCCGGCGAAGGCCGAGGAGCTCAACCTGCGTGTGATCAACACGCTGGAGAAGGAGTTCCCGAACGTCCCGATCGGCTACTCCGGCCACGAGACCGGCCTCCAGACCACTCTCGCCGCGGTCGCCCTGGGCGCCACCTTCGTCGAGCGTCACATCACCCTCGACCGCGCCATGTGGGGCTCGGACCAGGCCGCCTCCGTGGAGCCGCAGGGCCTGACCCGCCTCGTCCGCGACATCCGCACCATCGAGGCCTCCCTCGGCGACGGCGTGAAGAAGGTCTACGAGTCCGAGCTGGCCCCCATGAAGAAGCTGCGCCGCGTCGCCGGTGTGGTCGCCGAGGCGGAGATCGCCGACGCGGCGGGCGAGCCGGTAGGCGTCTGAGCGCACCACCCCCACAACCCCCCTTACGACGGGACGGTCGTACGTCGATGAGCCCCCGCGCCGGGAACGCCGGCCCCCACACTCTCGCGTTCGTCGAGAGTCCGGTACAGCTGCTGAACGTGCTGGAGTGGGCGCACGCGCATGCGCCCGGCGTGGGGCTCACCCTCGTGGTGCTGTCGCCCGTCGACCCGATGACGCGCGGCCAGCTGCGGCGGATGTCCGACCTGGCCCGCGACGAGGGGCACGAGGTCCGCTGGGAGGAAGCCCGCGGCGGGCCCCTGGCGCCCTTCCAGACCATCGGCGGCCTGGCCGGCCTGCTCCGCAGGGCGCGCCGGGTCGTACTGGGGGACCCCTTCTCCCGCTACGTCCAACTGCTGCTGACGATCACCCGGGCCCGTGACCTGGTCGTCGTCGACGACGGCACGGCGACCATGGAGTTCGTCGGCCAGCTGGCCCGGGGCGAACGGCTGGTGCGCTGGCACCGCAAGGGCGGCCGCCCGGGCCCGCGCGACCTGATCTTCGCGCCGGTGTCGTCGTCGGCCCGCCGCCGCCTGACCCCCGGCGGCGACCGCCACGTCGAGATCTTCTCCTCCATGCCGATGGAGGAGACCCCGGCGGGCGTCACCGTCAGCGCCAACGACTTCGCGTGGACACGGGCCCGCTTCGGCCCGCCCCGCATCACCAAGGGTGCCGACATGGTGGGCACGTCCCTGGTGGAGACGGGTGTGGTCGACGACGACCGCTACCTGGAGGCCGTCCGTGCGCTGGCCCGGGCCCACGGCGCGACCCGCTACTTCGCCCACCGCCGCGAGAGCACGGACAAGCTCCACCGGCTCGCGGTCGAGACGGGCCTGGAGATCGTCCGCCCCGAACTCCCCCTCGAACTGATCGCCCGCCGCGGCCCCATCGGCCGGACGATCCTCAGCTTCCCCTCCACGGTCGTCCACACCCTCCCGCTCGCCCTCTCCGGCACCGAGGTCCGCGTCGCGGTCTGCGACATCGACCCGTCCTGGCTGACCGACCACGCCTCCCCCCGCGCCCAGGGCTTCCTGTCGGGGGTGACGGGGGCGGCGCGGGACGTGCACCGGCTGTCCACGGCGGGGCCGGGGGAGGGGCCGGGTGGTCAGAAGGGTCCGGCGAGTACGGCCGGACCGGCTGGACCGATGGGCTCGGCGGCTGCCGGGGGCCCGCCCGGCCCGGGGAGTGCCACGGGCACGACGGGCTCGGCCGGGACGCCCCGCTCGGCGGGCGCGGCCGGGGCGGCGGGTACTGCGGGGGCGGTGGCTGCCGGCTGACGTGCCGGCGGCGTCCCGGGAGCCGGCGGGGTCGACCGGATCGGCGGACTGTCGGGTGGCTCGGCGGGCCAGGGGCATCATGCGGGGGGGGGAGAGAGAGAGACGCCCACCCCGAACACCGGCGGCCAGGTCGTGCAGCCGGCCGCGACGTACCGGGCCCGCTGCCGAGGTCGGCGACGATCGACGAAGGCCGTTCGGAGGGCCCGCTCCAGCGGCCTCCCGGCGAGCCTGTCCGGGAACCCGGCGGGCGCACACTGCCCGGGCCGGGCGTCCGCCAGACGAACAAGGCCGTGTTCCCCGCGCAGGGCGTGGTATCCGTGGAGGAGGATGGGTGGATGACGGCGCTGTGGCTCAGGTGTGGTGGATGTCACACTGTGTGGGTCGTGGTGACCGGCTCGGCCCGAAAGGCGGGCGAGTTTACCCATCTCACTGGATAGCTATTCGTTCGGCGGTCATATTTTCTGCCCCTAACGGGTTGAAGTTTTGTTGATCGAGGGTCAGCCGACCGCCCTGGCGCCCTACCCTTCAGAGGGTGAAGCAATTGATGTCACTGGAGTCCGAGGTCGATCTTCCCGGGGGAGCCGTACTTCCCGGTGCGCTGCCCGACGCTCTGCGCGCCGAGCTCATCGCGTTCCGACGCGACCTGCACATGCACCCGGAGCTGGGCAACCAGGAGTTCCGCACGACAGCCGCGATCAAGGAGCGGCTGGAGAGGGCCGGCCTCAAGCCGCGCGTACTCACCGTCGGGACAGGACTCGTCTGTGACATCGGCGTAGAGGGCGAGCAGTGGGACGGGGGCCCCAGCATGCTCGCCATGCGGGCCGACATCGACGGCCTGCCCATCCCCGACACCAAGAGCGAGTGCCCGTACCGCTCGACCGTGCCCGACCGCGCGCACGCCTGCGGCCACGACGTGCACACCACCGTGGTCCTCGGCGCGGGTCTCGTCCTCGCCGAACTGCACAAGCAGGGCCTGCTGCCCCGCCCCGTCCGGCTGATCTTCCAGCCGGCCGAGGAGGTACTGCCCGGCGGTGCCGCCGACGTCATCAAGTGCGGGGCGCTGGAAGGGGTCGGCGCGATCATCGCGGTGCACTGCGACCCCCGGGTGGACGCGGGGCAGGTCGGACTCCGGGAGGGGCCCATCACCTCGGCCTGCGACCGGCTGGAGATCGCCCTGAACGGCCCGGGCGGGCACACCGCACGCCCCACCTCACGACCGACCTGGTCACCGCGGCCGCCCGTGTCGTAACGGACGTGCCCGCCCTGGTCGGCCGGCGCTTCGACAGCCGCAGCGGGCTGGCCATCACCTGGGGCCGCGTGGAGTCCGGGCACGCGCCCAACGTCATCCCGCAGCACGCCGAGCTCTCCGGCACCGTGCGGTGCCTCGACATCGAGGCGTGGCGGCAGGCGCCCGACGTCGTGGTCGCCGCGATCGACGAGATCGCCAACCTCTACCGCGCCAAGTCGGAGATCAACTACGTCCGCGGCGTCCCGCCCGTCGTCAACGAGCCCGGCGTGACCGAGCTGCTGCGCGACGCCATGATCGCCCGGCGCGGCGTCGACTCGGTGGTCGGCACGGAGCAGAGCCTCGGCGGCGAGGACTTCTCCTGGTACCTGGAACACGTCCCCGGCGCGATGGCCCGCCTGGGCGTACGCACCCCCGGCGAACGCCACGTACGCGACCTCCACCAGGGCGACTTCGACGTGGACGAGTCCGCGATCAAGGTAGGAGTGGAACTCTTCACGGCCGCAGCCCTGGTCGACGGCCTGCGCTGAGGGCTACCGCCAGGGGGGCACGGGGCCTGATACAGCACGCCCGCCCTTCGGGCCGCTCGGCGCGTCGCCCCGCCGGGCCCGGGCCGGTCGGCCGCGGGCTTCTCATGAGAGCAGCTCGGGGTCGGTCGGCCGCGTGACTACTGGGCGGTCCGGCGCGCGGCTCCCCCGTCTACGGGC
>NZ_WWIQ01000049.1:0-63842 GCF_009862985.1 Streptomyces sp. SID5464
GAACTGCGGGATCTTCTCCGGCTGAATCACCGCTTACCGACTCCCGGCAGATCCACCGCAGGCGCCTGCAGCGTCTTGCGCTGGGCCTCGGCCGCCATCTCCTCGTCACCGTTCAGATACGCCGTGGTGGCATCCACCGCGCCCTGCAACGACTTGCCCGCCCGCGCGGCGACGAACTTCAGATCCTTCGTCGCGTGCTCCGCGAACTGCGACAACGCAAGCGCCACCAGACCGCCCTGCGCCTTCTCGCCGCCCTCACCGCCGCCCTCGGCGGAGACGGTGCCCGCACTGGACGCCGCCGACGTCAGATGCTCACCGAACGCCTTCGCGTACTTCTCCAGCTTCGACGCCGCATCACCCGTCGTCTGCAGCACATGCGAAATACCCTGCGGCTTGAGATCCCAGCCGGGCACCGAAAACCCCCGTCACGCACACTCAACGAACCATTTGACAGAACTACAGCGACAGCAGCGGCTGCTCAGCCGATGTTGTCGACCGCCGCCTTCGCACGCTGAATCGTCGACTGCGCCGTGCCGTCGTTCTTCTCCAGCGTCGTCTTCAGCAGATGAATGATGTTCTTCACCTCTTGCGAGGCGTTGTTCCACCGCTGTTCCTTGCCGTGGTACTCATCCGCCACACCGTCCGCCGTGAAGTCGGCCATCGCCGCCTTCACCTGCTTGTCACGCTGGGTGATCAGCGACTCCAGGCGGCCGATCACCCCCTGGATGTTCGTCTGCGCGTCCGCCGACGCACCCGTGTCGTACGACCTGCGGTCCGAACCCGCGCCTGCCATCACACACCACTCCCCGAGAAACCGAACACGACCAGAAACCCACCGGCGAAACGCCGGCGGCGCTCAAACGCCTGCAGCGCTCAGCGGAAACGCGCGGCGTCGAAATTCGCCGCCGACATCTGCTGACGCGCGTTGTCACCCTGCTCCTGGTCACCCGAGGAGAACGCCGAGTCCATCCCGGACTGACCGCCCAGGATCGCCGACAGCGAGGAGTTCAGGTCCGACGCGATCCGATCCGCCCGCGCCTTGAACTGGTCGAACATCACCCGACCAGAACCATTGAACTTGCCCTCCAGCGGCTGCGCCGCCGCCACCAACTGCCGGACCAGACCACCCAGATCGTCCGTCGAACCCCGCGTGTCACGCTGCAGCGTCGACAGCGTCTGAGCCCCCATGTCGAACTTCATCGCCCTGACTCGCCTCCCCCGTATGGGCCAACACGGCGACCACTTCCGGGCCGCCCTCAAGTCTCGTCAATAATCTCTATCAACACGAAAGTTGCCTGCGCAATCGGGGTCCGGTTCAGTCACAGAAGCACCACACAATGATGACCGAACCGTGGGTCGGGCGGTCCGTACGTCAGCGGGCGGAGGCGGCCGTCGAGCCATCCCGGCAGATCAGCAGCAGCGCCCGGTCGTCGTTGACGTCCTTGGCCACCGCCTCGATGAGGTGCCAGGCGGCGCCGTGGAAGCCGCCCGCCACATAACGGTCGGCCTCGCCGGTGAGGCGGTCGATGCCCTCGACGATGTCCCGGTCGGCGGTCTCCACCAGGCCGTCCGTGAACAGCATCAGCACGTCACCCGGGCGGAGCGAGCCCTTCACCGGGTCGAACTGGGCGCCGTCGTACACACCGAGGAGCGGGCCCTCGGCCGCCTTCTCCTCCCAGCGGCCACTGCCCGCGCTGAGCTGGAGGCCGGGCGGGTGGCCGGCGGAGTAGAGCTCGTAGTCGCCGGAGTCCAGGTCGAGGACCAGGTGGATGGAGGTCGCGAAACCCTCGTCCCAGTCCTGGCGGAGCAGATAGCCGTTGGCGGCCGGGAGGAAGGCGTGCGGTGGGAGGGAGCCGAGCAGGCCGCCGAACGCGCCGGACAACAGCAGCGCGCGGGAGCCGGCGTCCATGCCCTTGCCGGAGACGTCGGTGAGGACGACCTCGAGCGTACGGCCGCCGTTGGTGCGCGCCGCCACCACGAAGTCACCCGAGAAGGACTGGCCGCCCGCGGGGCGCAGCGCCATCTCCCGGTGCCAGCCGTCCGGCAGACCGGGCAGCTTGCTCTGCACCCGGATGCGTTCACGCAGGTCGAACAGCATGGTGCCGCCGCGCCGCCAGGGCACACCGACGCGGCTGCGGAACTGGGCCAGCAGCAGCCCGAAGAAACCACAGGCCGCGACCACCAGCACCACACCCGGGGTGACCCTGGAGGGGCCCTCCGTGTAGGGGCCGAGCCGCACCGATTCCACGATCAGCGCCGTGGCGGCCGCCGCGTACAGGCCGAGCAGGCTCGCCGGGCGCAGCAGCAGGCCGCCCACGACGACCGGCAGGACCAGCGCGGCCGGCGAGAACCACACCGAGTTCGCCAGCGTCGCCGCCGCGATCACCGGAACCATCAGGAGCAGACCGGCCAGGGCGATCCAGTCCGAGCCGTCGCCGCGGAAGTAGTCCACGGCGGCTCGGCGCACGCCGACGCGGGCCCGGTGCCACTGCTTCTTCAACCGGGCCGTGAACGTGTCGGCTTCCGCGCGCCGCTCTCGTCCTGCTGCCATTAGTTCGGGACCCTATCCATCGGACCGGCCACTTGGCACGGGAGGTCCCACTTGTCCCCCGTCCGAGGGCCGACTTCACAGTGAACTCCACCATGCGCCGGCCCGTCGCCACCCAGGAGAAATTCCCTCGCCCGTCCCGCGCCGCACTGGTACGCATGGGCCATGACGACTGACACGACCGGCTCCGCGGCGACCCCGCGGGTGCTTCGGCGGGACGACTGGGACACGTGGTACGAGACCCTCATCCGTGCCTTCGGCGGTGTGCCCGAGTCCGCCGAGGAGCGGGAGTTGTGGGACTCGCTGACCGAGTACGACCGTTCGCTCGGTGTCTGGGACGGGGACGACTGCGTGGGGACGGCGGGGGCGTTCTCCTTCCGGCTCACCGTGCCCGGCGGGGCCTCGGTGCCGGCGGCGGGCGTGACGATGGTGAGCGTGGCCGCCACGCACCGCCGGCGCGGTGTCCTGACGTCGATGATGCGGCGGCAGCTGGACGACGTCCGCGCCTGGGGTGAGCCGCTGGCCGTGCTCACGGCCTCCGAGCCGGCGATCTACGGCCGGTTCGGATACGGCAACGCCACCTTTCAGTTGAACGCCGAGATCGACACGGACCGGGTGCGGCTGTCGTCGCTTCCGGCGGGTACGGACGATGTGCGCCTGCGCTACGCCGTTCCCGCCCAAGTCGTCGACGTGTGCGAGGCGGTGTACGCGCGGCTGGTGCCGTCACGGCCGGGGATGCTGGCGCGGCAGCCCGGGTGGGAGCGGGTCGGCGTACTCGATCCGGAGAGCGAGCGGGCGGGGGCGTCGCCGCTTCAGTGCGTCCTCGCCGAGCGGGACGGGGAGACGGTCGGGTACGCGCGGTACCGCATCAAGCCGGGGTGGGAGGACGCCGGGGCCAACGGCACGGTGACTCTGGAGGACTCGGCCGCGCTGGATCCCGCGGCGGACGCGGCGCTGTTGCGGTTCCTGTTCGGTGTGGACCTGACGTCGACGCTGGTGATGCGGAGGCGGCCGGTCGACGACGCGTGGCAGTACATGGTGTCCGACATACGGCGGTGCCGGCCGCGCGTGCGGGATTCGCTGTACGTACGGCTGGTGGACGTCGGGGCCGCTCTGGAGGCGCGGACGTATCAGGCGCCGGTGGATGTGGTGTTCGAGGTGGAGGACGCGTTCTGTCCCTGGAACGCCGGGCGCTGGCGGCTCAGCGGGGATGCGAAGGGGGCGTCCTGTGTGCGTACGGCGGATGCGGCGGATGTCGCGTTGTCCGTACGGGAGTTGGGGGCGGCGTATCTCGGTGGGGTGAGCCTCGGGGCGTTGGGGGCGGCGGGGCGTGTGCGGGAGGTGCGGCGGGGGGCGCTGGCGGAGGCGTCACTGGGGTTCGGCAGCGGGGTGGTGGCGCCGTGGTTGCCGCACAGTTTCTGAGGGTGGGGTCGGTCTTCTGGGGCCGCCGCGGTGGTCAAGGGCGTTGGCAGGTCGGGCACCAGAAGAGGTTGCGGGCGGCGAGGTCGGCGGTGCGGATCTCGCCGCCGCAGAGGTGGCAGGGCTGGTTGGCCCTGCGGTAGACGTACACCTCGCCGCCGTGGTCGTCCACTCGGGGTGGGCGGCCCATCGCCTCCGGGGTGTGTTCCGGGCGGACCGTGTCGATGCGGTTGTTGCGGACGCCCTCGTGCATGAGCTCGACCAGGTCGGTCCAGATCGCGTGCCACTCGGGCGGGGTGATGTCCTTGCCGGGGCGGTACGGGTCGATGCGGTGCCGGAAGAGGACCTCCGCGCGGTAGACGTTTCCCACGCCGGCGATGACCTTCTGGTCCATGAGGAGGGCGGCGATGGTCGTACGACTGCGGGAGATGCGGCGGTACGCGGTGTCCGGGTCGGCGTCGTCGCGGAGGGGGTCGGGGCCCAGGCGGTCGTGTATCGCCTGCTTCTCCGGGGGTGTGATGAGGGCGCAGGTGGTGGGGCCGCGGAGGTCGACGTAGGTGGTGTCGTTCGCGAGGCGGAGGCGGACGGTGTCGGTGGGTGGGGGTGCGGGGGCGGGGGCGAAGGTGACCTTGCCGAAGAGGCCGAGGTGGATGTGGATCCAGTCGGTGGCGTGGAAGCCGAGGAAGAGGTGTTTGCCGTGGGCTTCCGTGTGGGTGAGTTCCGTGCCGGTGAGGAGGGCTGCGGCGTCGGTGAACTTGCCCTGGGGGCTGGTGATCCGGGGGGTCGTGCCGAGGAAGGCGGTGGCGTAGTCGTGGGCCAGTCGGTGGATGGTGTGGCCTTCCGGCACGGGTTTCTCCTGTGATCGTCGCCCTTGCCCACCCGCCCGCCAGAAACAGTTCATCGAGGGGCTCAGTCGAAAAGCCTCGGGGCTCCGCCCCGGACCCCGGCGGGGACTGCGTCCCCTGCACCCCTCGCGGGCTTCGCCCCTGCACCCCGCACGGGGCTGAGTCCTTCGACCCGGCATTCAGGCCCGGGTGAGCTGGACGCTGCTCAGCTCAACCACCTGGCGGAGCGTGAGGGGCCTACTGCTGGGGGTGGTGGGGCGGGATGGGAGGGAGGTCGCCCGTTGACTCGTATGCGTTGAGCATGTCGATTCGGCGGATGTGACGTTCGTCACCGGAGAACGGCGTGTTGAGGAACGTCTCGACGAAAGCCGTCGCCTCGTCCTGCGAGTGCATGCGCGCGCCCACGGCGATGACGTTGGCGTTGTTGTGCTGGCGGCCGAGGGCCGCCGTCTCCTCGCTCCAGGCGAGGGCCGCGCGGACGCCCTTGACCTTGTTCGCGGCGATCTGCTCACCGTTGCCGGAGCCGCCGATGACGATGCCGAGGGCGCCGGTGTCCGCGGCCGTCCGCTCCGCGGCGCGGAGGCAGAACGGCGGGTAGTCGTCCTGGGCGTCGTAGATGTGCGGGCCGCAGTCGACGGGGTCGTGACCCGCCGCCTTCAGCCACTCGACGAGGTGGTTCTTGAGTTCGTAGCCCGCATGGTCCGAGCCGAGGTACACGCGCATGGGTCGAGTGTGACACGGGTGTTTCGGGGAAGGCGCGCGGGGTGGCGCTCATGAAAACTTGGCGTGAGTGTGAGGCGCATTACGGAAGCTCAGGAAAACCTCAAGTAACAATCTGGATTCAAAGGTTCTCCTAATCGTTCGCCTCCGATTCACTGGACCGGCTCGTACACCGCTCGTATGAGCCCCTGTACGCCGCCGTGCCGCGACACACCCCGTTCGTGCAGCTCCGGCGGTCCGTACGGAAAACAGCTCCCCGGCGCAAAGGAAATCCGTTCCATGACCTCGCAGCCGACTCTCAAGACGACAGGACACGAACCCGGAGGGCCCGGCGACCCCGGTGACGGCTCCGGGCTCCAGGCCGGGCTCAAGAGCAGGCATCTGTCGATGATCGCCATCGGTGGCGTCATCGGGGCGGGCCTGTTCGTCGGGTCCAGCTCCGGTATCGCCACCGCCGGGCCCGGCATCCTGCTGTCGTACGCCCTCGTCGGCACGCTCGTCGTGCTGGTGATGCGGATGCTCGGTGAGATGTCGGCCGCCAACCCGACCTCCGGTTCCTTCTCCGCGCACGCCGACCGGGCGCTCGGGTCCTGGGCCGGTTTCTCCATCGGCTGGCTGTACTGGTTCTTCTGGGTGGTCGTGCTGGCGGTCGAGGCGACCGCCGGTGCGGTGATCCTGGAGGGGTGGATACCGGCCGTGCCGCAGTGGGCCTGGGCCCTGATCGTGATGCTGGTGCTCACCGCCACCAACCTCGTCTCCGTCGGGTCGTACGGAGAGTTCGAGTTCTGGTTCGCCGGGATCAAGGTGGTCGCGATCGCCGCGTTCATCGTCATCGGCGGTCTGGCCGTCTTCGGGCTCCTGCCGGGCGTGGACAGTGAGCAGGCCGGGCTGAGCAACCTCACCGAGCACGGGGGCTTCCTGCCCCACGGTGCCGGGGCGATCCTCACCGGTGTGCTGCTCGTCGTCTTCTCCTTCATGGGCAGCGAGATCGCCACCCTGGCCGCCGGCGAGTCCGAGAACCCGCGGCAGGCCGTCACCAAGGCCACCAACAGCATCATCTGGCGCGTCGCCGTCTTCTACCTCGGCTCGATCTTCGTCGTGGTGTCCCTGCTGCCGTGGGACAGCAAGTCCATCACCAAGGACGGCTCGTACGTCGCCGCGCTCGACTCCCTCGGCATTCCGCACGCCGGCCAGATCATGAACTTCATCGTGCTGACCTCGGTGCTGTCCTGTCTCAACTCCGGCCTCTACACCGCTTCCCGCATGGCCTTCTCGCTCGGCCAGCGCGGCGACGCGCCGAAGTCCTTCGCCCGCACGACCGCCAACGGCGTGCCGCGGACGGCGATCCTCGCGTCCGTCGCCTTCGGCTTCGTCGCCGTGTTCTTCAACTACAAGTTCCCGGACTCCGTCTTCCTCTTCCTCGTGAACTCCAGCGGCGCGGTCGCCCTGTTCGTGTGGCTGGTGATCTGCTTCTCCCAGCTGCGGATGCGGAAGATCATCCAGGCCGAGGCGCCGGAGAAGCTCGTCGTGAAGATGTGGCTGTACCCGTACCTGACCTGGGCGACGGCCGCCCTGATCGTGTTCATCCTCGGTTACATGCTCACCGACACCGAACACGACGGACGCGAGACCATGTTGCTGTCGCTGCTCGTCGCGGCGCTCGTCCTCGTCGTCGCCTTCGTGAAGGAGAAGGTCCTCGGGGGACGGCGGGCCGCCGCAGCAGCCGCGCAGGCGGACTCGCAGGCCCAGGCGCAGGACGACCGGCGGGACGAGGTCTCGGCCGGCTGACCGGCCCTTCCGGTGAGGTGCCCCCGTTCAGGGTGAACGGGGGCCCTTTTCCGTTGCCTACAGCACCGTGAAGCTGTCCTTGACCTTCTCGTACGTGCGGAGGGCCTCCGGTTCGATGCCGGAGTCGTACCAGGTGTTGACCTGGTACGACTTGCCGTCCACGTTGAAGCCGAGCAGGCGGGCGTGCCAGTGGACGCCCTTCAGCGTGAACGTGTACTCCCAGACCACCGCCGGGTGGCCGCGGAACGTCGTCTCCTCCAGTCGGACCTTGCGGTAGTCCTCGCCCTGGTGGGCGTTGCGCTCCGAGGTCCGCCACGTCTCCAGCAGGTCACCGCGGGCCAGGGACGACTTGCCGACCAGTTCCTGCGTGCCGTCCGGGGAGGTGTAGTGCACCTCCGCGCCGGTCTTCACGTCGCGCCGCCAGCCGTCGGGCGTCGCCCAGGCGAATCCTCCGGCCTCCCGGTGCGCGCCCGGTGGCAGGCTCTGCGGCCTGGATGTGCCTTCTACGGTGGAGTCGGGGGCGGGGGCTGTGGTGGGTGGGGCGGAGGCCGAGGAGCCTGCGCGGGGGGCGTCGTCGCCCGATGAGCCGGACGACGTCGCCAGCACGATGCCCACGACGGCACCGACCGTCGCGACCGTGGCCGCCGCTGCGGCGAGCATCGTACGGCGGTGGCCGGCGCGGGGGCGGGCCGCGGCCGGTGTGGCGGGGCCGGGGAGTTCGCCCGGTGGCATCGCGGTGGGGGCCGGGGCGGGGCGGGGGCGGCACTCCGTCGCCGCCTGCGCCCGGGTGAGGGAGACGGGGGCCGGGCGGGGAGTGGTCGTGGTGGCGTGGGGCGCAGGGGTGGTGGTGGTGACGGCGGGGGTTGGCCGACCGGCCTTGTCCGGCTGGGTCTTCGCCGTGGGTGTGGGCGCGGGGTGACGGGGGTCCCTTGGAGTTGGCCGCCCGCGCGGCGGGGGTGAGGACGGGGCCGATGTCCGTGGGTCCGGTTCCGGGGCGGGGTTTTCGTCCGGCTCAGGGTGCTTGTGTGGTTCCGGTTTCGGATCGGGCTCGGTTTCCGGCTGTCGGCCCGGCATCGCGGCAGGATCCTGAGCGGGGGCCGAATCCGACACCGGCTCCGCGTCCGACGGCTCCGGGCCCGGGTCCGGGTCCGGGTCCGGCTCCGGCGGCTCCTGCAACTCCCTCGTCCGCTCCCGCCGTTCCGGACCCGCTCCCACCGACACCGTAGGCGTCGGCGCCGGGAACGCGACCGGTTCCAAGGCCGCTTCCAGTTCCTCCAGGCCCGGGCGGACCGCCGGGTCCTTCTCCAGCAGGGACGTCAGGATGTCGCGCAACGGACCGGACGCGGCGGGGAGTTCGGGCTCCTCGTACAGGACCGCGTGCAGGGTCGCCAGCGTGGTGTCGCGGGCGAAGGGGGAACGGCCGCCCAGGGCCGCGCAGAGGGTCGCGCCGAGGGACCAGACGTCGGACGGCGGGCCCTGCGGGCGGCCGGAGATGCGCTCGGGGGCCATGTAGTCGGGCGAGCCGACCAGCATGCCGACCATGGTGAGCGCCTTGGCGTCCTGGATCGCGGCGATGCCGAAGTCCGTGAGGACGACGCGCCACTCGGCGGTGCCGCGTGCCGGTCCGGCCGGCCCGCTCCCGTTCTCCACCAGCACGTTGCCCGGCTTGATGTCCCGGTGCAGTACTCCCCGCGCGTGGACCTGCCGTAGCGCCGCGACCAGTCCGAGCCCGATCCGGGCCGTGTCGCGGGGGCCCAGTGGGCCCTCCTCCGCGAGGATCCGTTCGAGGGAGCGGCCCGCGACCAACTCCATGACGATCCACAGGCGTTCGCCTTCGTCGACCACGTCGTAGACCCGTACGACGTTGGGATGGTCGATCCGGGCCGTGGCCCTGGCCTCGCGCAGGGTGCGTTCGCGGCGCGTCCTGCTGTCCTCCGCGTCGAGGCCGTCGATACGCATTTCCTTGACGGCGACCTGCCGGTCGAGTATTTCATCGGCGGCTCGCCACACCCGCCCCATTCCCCCCTGACCGATACTTTCGACCAGCCGATAGCGCCCCGTCACCAATATCCCTGGAACACCGCCGATGTTCGCATTCCCCGGCAATCCGCTGCACCCCCTCCACGACGCCGCGACCGACTCCAGTGAAACACAACGGTCACACTTCGTGCCGTACCAGGATAGTGCCGGGAAATCTTGTGGTAGCTCTTTCAGTACTGCGAATTCTGGTGCAGTCCAGGGCAGTCCAGGGGGACGCAAAGGGGGGCGAACATGAGTTCTCGTCGCACGGCGGTGGTCGCGGGATCGCTGGTAGCAGCATCCTTCTCGGCGGTGCTGATCCTTTCCGGAACGGCCGGCGCGGAAGACGAAGGGCCCGCGAGCAGCAAGGGGGGAAAGGTCGTTGACGAGGCACCGGCGGGGGTGAAGCTGACCACGCGGCTGCCCGAGAAGATCTCGGTCGACAACGACTCGGAAAGGACAGCGCTTACCGCCACGGTGAAGAACGAGGGAAACCAGGACAGCGGGAAGATCCAGCTATTGGTCGTGGGTTTCGACGGGCTTGTCGTCAAGAACGTCCAGGGGTGTTCCGCGCTGGCCGAGAACAATCTTCCGGAGGGTTCGAACAGCGGTTTCAGCTGCCCCATCGACAATCTCGCGGCCGGTCGGTCGAAGTCGTACGCCGTGGATGCGACGTTCGACCTCGGCAAGACCGGGAAGATCTGCCTGCCGGTGCAGACGAGCGACGGGAAGAAGACCTTCTGGCAGCAGGGGCCGGTGCCGTTCGGCACGAGCAACCCGTCGCCGGACGCCCCGGCCACGCCGCTGCTGCTCGGCACCGACAACGAGCCGGCGGGCCCGGGCGGCAAGGAGCTGCCGAAGACCGGTCCGGCCCGTGATCTGCTGCCGCTGGGAGCGGCCGGTGCGTCGTTGCTCGCGGCGGGCGCGGCCGGGATGTGGTGGTCCCAGCGGCGGCGGCCGGGGGGTCAGGAGGGCTGAATGGGCCCCCTGCCGCGCCGTTGCGCACGCGGAGAGGCCCGCCGGGGACATCGGGTCCCGGCGGGCCTCTCGGTACTGCTCAGATCAGCTCTTGTTCGATGCCTGAGGTCAGCTCTTGTTCGCGAACTTCCAGGCGGTCGGCAGTACGCCCATCGCCAGCGCCGCCTTCAGGGCGTCGCCGATCAGGAACGGCGTGAGGCCGGCCGCGATCGCGGCGGTGGCGGACATGCCGGTGGCGAGGGCCAGGTAGGGCACACCGACGGCGTAGATGATGGCCTCGCCCACGAGCATCGTGCCGGCCATGCGCAGCATCGAGCGGTCGGCGCCACGGCGGGCCAGGGCGCCCACCACGGTGGAGGCCAGGATCATGCCGAGGATGTAGCCGAAGGACGGCGCGACGCCGGAGGTGCCGGACGCGAACCACGGCACGCCGGCGAGGCCGGCCACGGCGTACAGCGCCAGCGCGAGGAAGCCGCGGCCGGCACCGAGGGACGTGCCGACGAGCAGCGCGGCGAAGGTCTGGCCGGTCACCGGCACCGGGGAACCGGGCACGGGCACCGAGACCTGTGCGGCGAGGCCGGTGAGCGCGGCGCCGCCGAGCACGAGGGCCGCGTCCCGGACACGGGAGGCGGGGAGCAGGTCGGCGAGGACCTGTCCGGTGCGGACGGGTGTGGCGGCAGCGGTGCTCATGGGGACTCCGCGAGGGTGAGGGCCGGTCGGGACACCGTGACGCTATCCCAGCGTGCTCGCCCTGATCACCGTCAGTGCTCGACAAAGGCGTGAACCGGCTGTTGGTCGGCTCCGCACAAAGGGTGGGGGCTACACCGAGCACGTCGTGATGCCAGTCACGGTGATGGGGTGGCCTGGGACACGGGAGCCGGTCCGAGGGGCATCTGTGGAGTCCCACCAAAGGCGGCGTGCCCGCCGTCTCGCCCGTCGGTCGCCGTCTGGGCAGTCCGGGACCGTTTTGCTAGCGTCGCAGGCATGGTTGCCCAGGCCCGGTACTTCTCGTCGCGTCGCTACGTCGACCTGCGGCGCCAGGGCACGGCCACCTGTCGCCGCCCGGTGTGAGGCGGGGCGGAGCGGATCCGGCCCGCCGATCGAGACGGCGCAGTGTCGGACCGGCCCCAGGAAGATTCCCATGCCCCGTACCGCGGCTCCCCTTCGGACGTCCCCCATCCCCCGTGTCGCCGACAGCGACCGGCGCCGCACCAGCGCCAGTGTCGTCCTGCGGTCCGTGCTGGAGCACGGACCGGTCGCGCGCAGCACCATCGCCCGGCTGACCGGTCTGTCGCCGGCGTCGGTGACCGACTACTGCGCCCGGTTCACCGAGTTGGGGCTCATCCGCGAGTCCGCCGTGCTCCAACGCTCCAAGGGCGTGGGGCGGCCGCATCTGCCGGTCGATCTGGACGACTCCCGGTTCGTGGTCGGCTCAGTGCACGTGGCGGTGCCGTTCACCACGGTCGCGCTGCTGGATCTGCGCGGGCGGGTGGTGGCCCGGCACGAGGTGAAGCACCAAGGCACCGAGCCGGCGCAGGTGCTGGCCCGGGCCGCGGAAGGGCTGGAGGCGTTGCTCTACGCGGCGCCCGGCACCAGGCCGCTGGGCGTCGGTTTCGCGGCGGGCGGCTGGGTGGACCGGGACTCGGGCACCGTCGCCGAGCATCCGCTGCTGGGCTGGCGCGAGGTGCCGGTGCGGGAGCTGCTCGGTGCGCACACCGGGCTGCCGGTCCATGTGGACGGGCACGCGCGGGCGCTGGTCAACGCGGAGCGCCTGTTCGGCGGGGCACGGGGCAGCCGCAGTGTGCTGCACCTGTTCGCGGGCAACGTGGTCGACGCGGCGTTCGCCACCAACGACGAGGTGCACCACGGGCCGCGCTCCCAGGCCGGGGCCATCGCCCATCTGCCGGTGCCGGGCGGTACGGAGCCCTGCGACTGCGGACGAGTGGGCTGCCTCCAGGCCGAGTTGAGCGAGCGGACCCTGTGCCGGCGGGCCCGTGAGGCGGGGATCGTCGACGGGGTGAACCCGATGCACGTGGTCGGTGCGGCGGCGACCGGTGACCCGGTGGCCGTACGCCTCCTGGTGGAGCGGTCGCGGCGGGCCGGGCGTGCGGTGGGTCTGCTGCTCGATGTGCTCAATCCGGAGCGCGTGGTCGTGACGGAGATCGGGATCATGCACCGGGAGGACTGTCTGGGCGCGTTGCGGGAAGAGCTCGGATCCGACCGTGCCGCGACCGTCACGCCGATCAGTTTCCCGGATTCCGTGCTGGCCGTGGCGGGCGGCGCGGTGGCGCTCGACGTGCTCTATCGAGATCCGCTGGCCGCGTCACCTGAGGCTATTTAATTCAGAAATTCGGAATGTTGACAGGTCCGACCGCCGACCAGGAACATCCTGTTCATGAGCCCGTTCACGAGCTGTCGCACCCTCTGTTGCTGACCCGTTGACGCGCCCCCGGCGCCCGCACACGGAGCGCCTTCTCCTTCCCGTGTGACATTCGCGTGAATTCCCTGCCCGGCTTTCTCCTGGCCGGAATTCCGTGCGCTGTGCCCTCTTCCATACCCAGGGAGTCCTCCCATGCCCTCGCCCACCGTTTCCGGTTTCGACCGGCGTCTGTTCCTGACCTCACTGCTCGGCGTGACGGCCGCGGCGGCCGGACTGAGCGGCTGCGCGGACAGCAGCGCCGCGGCCGGCGAGACGGCCTCCGACGCTCCCCTGGCCACCGAGGTGCCCGCCGGTACGAGCCTGAAGATCGCCTCCTACCAGAACGCACAGCAACTGCAGTTCGAACTGGCCGGGTTCCACGACCTGCCGTTCAAGGTGTCCGACTGGCTGAACATCGGCGCGGGCCCCGACGTCATCAACGCCTTCCGCGCGAAGTCGCTGGAGGTCGCCAACAACGCGGGCATCCCGCCGATCCAGGCGCACTACCAGGGCTTCGACGCGAAGATCGTCGCGATCAACATCACCCGCAAGCCCAACTACCTCTTCGCCACCAAGCCCGGCAGCGACATCCGCGCGGTCGCCGACTTCCAGGGCAAGCGGCTGGCCTTCTCGCAGGGGCAGGCCCAGGGCGTCGTCCTGCTGCGGGCACTGAAGAAGGCCGGGCTGGCGTACGACGACGTGGAGCTGGTGCCGCTGACCAGCAACCAGTTCCTCACGGCCCTGCAGTCCGGCCAGGTGGACGTCGCACCGCTCGCCAACACCCAGGCGCCCGCCTACCTGGCGCAGTACAAGTCCGCCCGCACCATCAAGACGGACGTGGTGGACCTGCTCAACCTGCTGTGGGCGCCGGTCTCGGTGCTGAACGACAAGGCGAAGGCCGCCGCGATCGCCTCGTACATCCCGTACTGGGCGAAGGCCCAGGTGTGGACGTACGAACACCCCGACGAGTGGAACGAGCAGTTCTACGTCGGCACGCAGAACCTGACCCTCGCCCAGGCGAAGGCGGTCACCGCGCTGGCCAACAAGCCGCTGTTCCCGCCGCGCTGGGACGAGGCGATCGAGTGGGAGCAGGAGACCGCCGATCTGCTCGCGGAGGGCGGCTTCGTGAAGAAGTTCGACGTGTCGGGGCTGTTCGACCACCGATTCGAGTCCATCGCGGCGGCGGCCGTACCCGCGGAGTACCGGAGGTGACCGCCGTGACCACGACGACGCACACGACCACGACCGCCGCGGCACCCCTCGCCCCGGTGCAGGAGGCGCACCAGGTGCGCAGGCGCCGGCGGCTGGCCCCCGGAAAGCGGCTGCCCGCCGCCCGGCTCGTCGGGCCCGCCGTCGTCCTCGCGGTGTGGGTCGTCGCCTCCGCCGCCGGACTGCTCGACACGGGCGCGATACCGGCCCCCTGGACGGTGCTGGAGACGGGCACCCGCCTGTGGAGCGCGGGCACGCTGCCGGACGACATCCTGACCTCGCTGCAGCGGGCGGCCGGCGGCTTCGCGATCGGCCTGACCGCGGGGATCCTGCTCGCCCTGGCGTCCGGGCTCACCCGGACCGGCGAGGCGCTGATCGACGGGACGGTCAACCTCAACCGGGCCATCCCGACGCTGGGTCTGATCCCGCTGTTCATCCTCTGGCTGGGCATCGGCGAGACCTTCAAGATCGCCATCATCGCGATCGTCGTCTACATCCCGGTCTACCTCAACACGCATGCCGCGCTGTCCGGCATCGACAGCCGGTTCGTCGAACTGGCCGAGGTGCAGGGCCTGTCCAAGCTCCGGTTCGTCCGGCAGGTCGTCATCCCCGGCGCCCTGCCCGGGTTCTTCGTCGGGCTGCGGCTCGGCGTGACCGGGTCCTGGCTGGGCCTGGTGGTGCTGGAGCAGATCAACGCCACCAGCGGGCTCGGCTACATGATGTTCCAGGCGCAGAACTACGGCCAGACGGACGTCATCCTCGTCGGCCTGGTCGTCTACGGCGTCTTCGGCCTGATCTCCGACAGCGCGGTCCGTCTCATCGAACGGAGGGTGCTGTCATGGCGCCGCACACTGAGCAGCTGACCCGTCCCGCCGTCCAGCTGCGGGGCCTGACCCGGTCGTTCGACGGCCGCACGGTCCTCGACGGCATCGACCTCGATCTGCCCGCCGGGCAGCTGACGGCCCTGCTCGGGCACAGCGGCTCCGGCAAGAGCACGCTGCTGCGGGCGATCGCCGGTCTCGACCACGGCGTCGCAGGCAGCGGGCGGCTCACCGCGCCCGAGCGGGTGTCGGTGGTCTTCCAGGACTCCCGGCTGCTGCCCTGGCGGCGGGTCCTCGACAACGTGCTGCTCGGCGCGGAGGGCAAGGACGCCGGCCGGAAAGGCCGTGAGGCCCTGGAAGAGGTGGGGCTGAAGGGCCGCGAGCGGGCCTGGCCGGGCCAGCTGTCGGGCGGGGAGGCCCAGCGCGCCGCCCTCGCCCGGTCCCTGGTGCGCGAGCCGGAACTGCTGCTCGCCGACGAGCCGTTCGGGGCGCTGGACGCACTCACCCGGATCCGGATGCACGGCCTGCTCAGGGAGCTGTGGGAGCGCCACCGGCCGTCCGTGCTGCTGGTCACCCATGACGTGGACGAGGCGATCGTGCTCGCCGACCGGGTGCTCGTCCTCGACCGGGGCCGGATCGGCCTCGACCTCACCATCGACCGCACGCACCCGCGGTCGTACCGCGACCCCCTGCTCGGCGAGTACCGGGAGCGGCTGCTGGCCGCGCTCGGTGTCACGGAGGACCATCGATGACCCGCGGACAGCTGCACCTCAACGCGTTCCTGATGAACACCGGCCACCACGAGGCGTCGTGGCGGCTGCCGGAGAGCGACCCGTACGCGCACGTGGACCTGGCGCACTACGTGCGGCTCGCCCGGATCGCCGAGCACGGCACCTTCGACTCGCTGTTCCTCGCCGACGGACCGCAGCTGTGGGGCAGCGTGGCCCAGCGGCCCGCCGGGGCACTGGAGCCGATCACACTGCTGACCGCGCTGGCGACGGCCACCGAGCACATCGGCCTGATCGCCACGGCCTCCACCTCGTACAACTCGCCGTACAACCTGGCCCGCAAGTTCGCCACGCTGGACCACCTCAGCGGTGGCCGGGCGGGCTGGAACATCGTCACCACCGCCGGTGCCGAGGCCGCCCGGAACTTCGGTCTGGACGCCGAGCCGGCGCACGCCGAGCGGTACGCGCGGGCCGCCGAGTTCCTCGACGTGGCGCTGAAGCTGTGGGACAGCTGTTGGAGGACGACGCGATCGTCGCCGACAAGGCGGCGGGGGTGTGGGGCGACGACGCGAAGATCCACCCGCCCCGGCACAAGGGCCGCTACTTCAGCGTCGAGGGGGCACTCAACGTGCCCCGCACGCCCCAGGGTTACCCGCTGCTGGTGCAGGCCGGCTCCTCCGGGGACGGCAAGCGGTTCGCCGCGCGGTACGCCGAGGCGGTGTTCACCGCCCAGCAGACCATCGAGGACGCACGGGCCTTCTACGCCGACCTCAAGTCCCGGACGGTCGCGGCCGGGCGGGACGCCGACCACATCAAGGTGCTGCCCGGCATCGTCCCGGTGATCGGCTCGACGGAGGCCGAGGCCCGGGCGAACGAGCGGGTCCTGGAGGACCACATCGTGCCCGCGCACGGCGTGGACCGCCTGGAGCGGCTGCTGCAACTGCCCGCGGGGACGCTGGAGCTGGACGGTCCGCTCCCCGCCGACCTGCCGCCGGAGAGCGCCATCGAGGGCGCCAGGAGCCGCTACACGCTCATCGTCGAGCTGGCCCGGCGTGAGCGGCTCACCGTGCGGCAGCTGATCGGGCGGCTCGGCGGCGGGCGCGGGCACCTCACCTTCGCCGGGACGCCCGAGCAGGTCGCCGACACCATCGAGCTGTGGTTCGGCTCGGGCGCCGCGGACGGCTTCAACATCATGCCCGCGGTGCTGCCGTCCGGCCTGGAGGCCTTCGTCGACCACGTCGTCCCGATCCTGCGCGCCCGCGGCCTGCTCCGCACCGATTACGGCAGCCGCCGCACCCTGCGGGAGCGGTACGGCCTCCCGCGCCCCGCCAACCAGCACGTCCCCGCCCCGGCTCTCGTCTGACCCGTCTCACTCATCCGCCCGGAAGGAACCCCGTCATGACCATCGAGATCCACAAGGTCACCGCGAACATCGGCGCCCGTGTCGAGGGCGTCGACATCACCCGGCCCCTCGACCAGGACACCTACGCCACCCTGCGGGAGGCGCTCAACGCCCACAAGGCGCTCGTCTTCGACGCCGAGGGCCTGGACGACGCCGGTCAGCAGGCCTTCGCCCGCCACTTCGGCGACATCACCACCGCCCATCCGACGGTGTCCGCCGTCGACGGCGCCCCGAACGTCCTGCCCGTCGACAGCGAGCAGGGCCGGGCCGCCAACAACTGGCACACCGACGTCACTTTCATCCTCAACCCGCCGCAGGCCAGCACCCTGCGCAGCATCACGATCCCGCCGTACGGCGGCGAAACGCTGATCGCGAGCTCGGCCGCCGCGTACCGCAACCTGCCCGAGCCGCTGCGCAGCCTCGCCGACACGCTGTGGGCCGAGCACACCAACGACTACGACTACGCCGTCCCGGACGAGGACGTCGACGAGCACCAGGCCGCCCGGCGCGCCCAGTTCACCTCGATCAAGTACCGCACGGTCCACCCGGTGGTCCGCGTCCACCCGCTGACCGGGGAGCGGGGCCTGTTCATCGGCGGCTTCGCGCAGCGGATCGTGGGCCTGTCGGCCGGCGAGTCCCGCAAGATCCTCGACCTGCTCCAGGCGTACGTCACCCGGCCGGAGAACGTCCTGCGCCACCGCTGGTCGCCGAACCAGCTCGTCCTGTTCGACAACCGCATCACCCAGCACTACGCCGTCGACAACTACGACGGCCTGCCGCGCCGACTGCACCGGGTGACGGTCGCCGGGGACATCCCGGTCGGGATCGAGGGCAAGGAGAGCTACGTCGTCGAGGGTGACGCCTCGCACTACACTCCGGTCGCCGCGTAGTCACGCGCAGCGACGCGACCGTCCGGATCGTGGGATGCCTCTCCGTTTCCCCGGGGAGGCATCCGAGACTGGCGGCGTTTTTGCCCTCGCACGCCTCTCACGCATTGGACGAGCCGCGCCCATGCCCAGCAGCAGCACCACGGAGACGTCGCCCAGCAGGGACGACGTCTCCCTCTCCCATGGCCTGAAGCAACGCCACCTGTCGATGATCGCCCTGGGCGGCGTGATCGGCGCCGGTCTGTTCGTCGGTTCCGGCGCGGGCATCGCCGCCGCCGGTCCGTCGATCGTGGTCGCCTACGCCCTCTCCGGTCTCCTCGTGATGCTGGTGATGCGGATGCTCGGCGAGATGTCGGCCGCGTATCCGTCGTCGGGTTCGTTCTCGGCGCACGCGGAGCGGGCGATCGGCCCCTGGGCCGGATTCACCGCCGGATGGTCCTTCTGGGTGCTCCTGTGCACGGCCGTCGGCCTGGAGGGCATCGGCGCCGCGAAGATCGTCAGCGGCTGGCTGCCGGGCACGCCGGAGTGGGCGTGGGTGGCGCTGTTCATGGTCGTCTTCTGCGGCACGAACCTCGCGGCAGTGAAGAACTTCGGCGAGTTCGAGTTCTGGTTCGCGGCCCTGAAGGTCGGCGCGATCACCCTGTTCCTGGCACTCGGCGTCCTGGCGATCCTCGGGATCCTGCCCGGCACGGACTCCCCGGGCGCGGGCAACCTCACCGACTTCCTGCCCAACGGCGGCGAGGGCCTGGTCATCGGCCTGCTCGCGTCGGTCTTCGCCTACGGCGGCCTGGAGACGGTCACCATCGCGGCGGCCGAGTCGGAGAACCCGGTCAAGGGCGTGGCGAGCGCGGTGCGTACGGCGATGTGGCGGATCGCGCTGTTCTACGTCGGCTCGATGGCCGTCATCGTCACCCTGGTCCCCTGGGACTCCAAGGAGGTCGTCGAGAAGGGCCCGTACGTCGCCGCCCTCGACGAACTCGGCATCCCGGGCGCCGGCCAGCTGATGAACGTGGTCGTGCTGGTGGCCCTGCTGTCCGCCATGAACGCCAACATCTACGGCGCCTCCCGCATCGCCTACTCGCTGGTGGACCGCGGCCAGGGCCCGAAGGTGCTGGGCCGGGTCTCGGGCGGGGTCCCGCGGATCGCCGTTCTCGCCTCCTCCGTCTTCGGCTTCCTGTGCGTGCTGCTGAGCTACTGGCGGCCGAACGACGTCTTCTCCTGGCTGCTGAACATGATCGGCGCGGTGATCCTGGTCGTCTGGATCTTCATCGCCGTCTCGCAACTGCGGCTGCGGCGGCGTCTGGAGCGGGAGACGCCGGAGAAGCTGGTCGTGCGGATGTGGGCGTTCCCGTGGCTGACGTGGATCGCGCTGGCGGGCATGGCCGCCGTGTTCGTCCTGATGGCCCGCCAGCCCGACACCCGGGTGCAGTTGTACTCGACGGGCGGGATGACGCTGGCCCTGGCGGCCGTCGGCTACGCCTGGCAGAAGGCGCGCGCCCGAAAGTAGCCCCCGGCACCGAGGCCCCCGCGACACACGCGGGGGCCTTTTGTGTGCCCTGGGCACCCGCCGCCGCCCTCCTGCTGCTAGCGTGCAGTTGCAAGTCACTTGCAACAAGAGGTTCGGAGGGTTCCCCGCCATGCCCGTCTACACGCTGCCCGACCTGCCGTACGACTACTCCGCGCTCGCCCCCGTGATCAGCCCCGAGATCATCGAGCTGCACCACGACAAGCACCACGCGGCCTATGTGAAGGGCGCCAACGACACGCTGGAGCAGCTTGCGGAGGCGCGGGACAAGGAGACCTGGGGGGCGATCAACGGGCTGGAGAAGAACCTGGCCTTCCATCTGTCCGGGCACATCCTGCACAGCATCTACTGGCAGAACATGACCGGCCCGAAGGACGGCGGCGGTGAGCCGCTCGCGCAGGACGGCGTGGGTGAGCTCGCGGACGCGATCACGGAGTCCTTCGGGTCGTTCGCGCGTTTCAAGGCGCAGTTGTCCAAGGCCGCCGCGACCACTCAGGGTTCCGGCTGGGGCGTGCTGGCGTACGAGCCGCTGAGCGGGCGGCTGATCGTCGAGCAGGTCTACGACCACCAGGGCAACGTCGGCCAGGGCTCGACCCCGATCCTGGTCTTCGACGCCTGGGAGCACGCCTTCTACCTCCAGTACCGGAACCAGAAGGTCGACTTCATCGAGGCGATGTGGCAGGTCGTCAACTGGCAGGACGTGGCCCGGCGTTACGAGGCTGCCAAGTCCCGCGCGGACGTACTGCTGCTCGCCCCCTGAGACCCGTGAAGCGTCCTGCCTCGTGATCGTCTTCTCACCCTTCACGGCGGCAGGCGACAGAAGGAAGGCCCCCGCGAGGACATGACTCGCGGGGGCCTTCCGTGCCTCCCGGCGCTACGGCTTGCGCCCCAGGCCGCCGTGCTGGCCGATCGGCTCCGTGGGAGCGCCCGGCTCGGGGTGCCAGAGCGGGACCGGGACCACGCCCGGTGCCACCAGTTCCAGGCCCTCGAAGAAGCCCTCGATCTGCTCGACCGGCCGCAGGAAGTAGGGGACGGCGCCGGTCTCGTTGTAGGCGTCCTGGGCCTGTTCGTAAGCGGGGTCGGTGCCGCGGGAGCCCTCGTTGAGGGAGAGGTAGCTGCCGGAGGGCAGGGGTGCCAGCAGGCGGCGGACGAGGTCGCGGGCCCGGTCGTAGTCGGCGACGTGGCCCAGGATGCCGCTGAGGATCAGCGCGGTGGGACGGGTGAGGTCCAGCGTCCGGCCGGCGGCCTCGATGATGTGCTCCGGCTCGAAGAGGCTGATGGGCTCGTACGCCGTCGCGCCCTCGGGCGTGGAGGTGAGCAGGGCCCGGGCGTGCGCCAGGACCAGCGGGTCGTTGTCGACGTAGACCACGCGCGACTCGGGGGCCAGGCGCTGGGCCACCTCGTGCGTGTTGTCGACGGTCGGCAGGCCGGTGCCGACGTCGAGGAACTGCCGTACGCCGGCCTCCCGGACGAGGTGGCGGATGCTGCGGCCGAGGAAGGCGCGGCTGCCGCGGGCGATGGTGACGATGCCGGGGAAGACGGCGGTGTAGGCGTCGCCTGCCGCCTCGTCCACCGGGTAGTTGTCCTTGCCGCCCAGCCAGTAGTTCCAGATCCGGGCCGAGTGCGGCACCGAGGTGTCGATGTCCGTCATGGGGCCCATGGTGCTACGTCCCGTCCGTCTCGCACGGCACATTGAGTGAGAGGAGTGCGGCGGAACCGTCGGGGTTCATGCGCAGTTCGCTGATCGCCGCGTTCCGCAACCGCGGGAACACCCTGCGGTACTCCCGGGCCGGGATCGACAGCAGGGTGCACAGCACCAGGCGCAGCAGGGTGTTGTGGGCGACGACCAGGACCCGTCCGCCGGGGTGGGCGGCGGCGATGTCCCGCAGGGCACGGGTCCCCCGGGCCGCCGCGGACAGCGGGTCCTCGGCGCCGGGGAAGGAGTGGGCCACCGGGTCGGCGCGGTAGGCCGCGGCCCACTCCGGGTCCTCCGTCTCGAACTCGGCGAGCGTGCGGCCCTCGACCACACCGAAGTCGCATTCGCGCAGGTCCGGTTCGAGCTGTGAGGTGAGGCCCAGGGCACGGCAGGCGGGCTCGGCGGTCGCGACGGCCCGGGACAGCGGGGAGGTCCGGATCGCGTCGACGGGGTGGGCGGCGGCCCAGCGGCCGAGGGCCTCGGCCTGGGCGCGGCCGGTGTCGGTGAGGCCGATGTCGGTGACGCCGGCGTACCGGTTCTCGGCGTGCCAGACGGTCTGCCCGTGGCGGGCCAGCAGGAGGGTGGTGGTCATGACTCCCCAGTGTCCACGTGCAGCCGGGTCAGGGCGTGTTCCGCGACGGGGGCGGGCAGCCAGCCGCGTTCCCGCAGTGCCTCGACGAGGCGGGCGTACGGCTCGGCGAAGGCCGCCGTGCGGTCGGGGCGGGGTTCGAGGACGGTCCGGACGCGGACCATGCGCTCGGTGACGTCCGCGAGCGCGCCCGCGCCCGACGCCCCGTACGCGGCCAGCGCCGCCATTCCCAGGGCCGGTTCCGTCTGTTCAGGGATGCGGGCCGGGCGGCCGAGGATGTCGGCGCGGAGCTGGTTCCAGTACCGGCTGCGCGCGCCGCCGCCGGTGAAGGTGAGCGGGCCGTCGAGGGGGGCGCCGAGGTGGTGCAGGTAGTCCAGGCACAGGCGTTCCGCGAAGCCGACGCCCTGGAGCAGCGCGGCCCAGAGACCGGCGTCGCCCTCGGGTTCGCCGAGGACGAGGGGGGTCGCGTCCGGCGCCCGGAACGGGAACCGCTCCCCCGGTGACACCAGCGGGTACGCGACCGCACGGGACGGCTCGAAGGCCGCGGCCCGCTCGTCCATCGCGGCCGGGTCGGCGTCCGGGAAGTGCGCCGTGAGGGCTCCTGCGCCCACGCTGGACGCCCCGCCGGGCAGCCAGGTGCCGTCGGGGGCGCGGTGGTTGTAGACCACGCCGGTGGGGTCCCGGACCGGGTCGCAGGTCGCTCCCTTCAGCACGAGGGTCGTGCCGAGGACCGAGTTCCAGGAGCCGGGGCGCAGCGCGCCCGAGGCGATCTGGGCCGCGCAGCCGTCCGTCATCCCGGCGAGCACCTTGGTGCCGGCGGGGATGCCGGTGGCGTCGGCGGCGGTCGGGCTGACCTCGCCGAGGTGCGTGCCGGGGCGTACGACGTCCGGCAACAGGCCCGGGGGAACGCCGAGTCGGGCCAGGGCTGCCTCCGGCCACGCCTCGCCGTGCAGGTCGTAGCCGGTCTTGAGGGCGTGGCTGGAGTCCGCCGGGGGCGGTTCGCCGGTCAGCCGGGTGACGACGAGGTCGGGCTGGTGGGCGAGGCGGAGGCCGGGGCCGTACTCCCCCAGCAGCCACAACGCCTTCGGCAACGCCCAGGTGTCCTGGACCGCGAGACCCGCCTCCCGGGCGCGAGCGGCCTCCGCCGCCGCACGGCCGTCGTCGTACATCAGCGCGGGGCTACCCGGGCGGCCCGAGCCGTCCGTCAGCAGGACCGTGCCGGACGTACCGCACACCGCGAGGCCGCCGACCGGCACGCCGGGCGCGGAGCCGAGTGCCGCCCGGGACGCCGTGCACAGCGCCGACCACCACCGCTCGGGGTCCTGCTCGTGCCGCACCCCGTCCCGCCGCCCGCTCAGTGGGGCCGAGCCGCTGCCGAGGACCCTGCCGTCGGCGGTGACGAGCAGCACGCGGACGCTCTGTGTGCCCAGGTCGACGCCGAGCCAGCCCGCACCCTCGTCCGCCATCCGGAACCTCCCACGATGTCGCAGCCGGATCTGTGAACTTCTCACTGTGCCCCGATATTTTCCCGTGCGCGAGGGATTGACGCCCAACTTCAGCCGTTCCACCCTCTGTTAACGAGTCGACTCGACGTGTTAACCAGCCCCCACGTGGAGGTACGGATGGACACGCACGTGCACGACCGGCGGCGCTTCCTCGCGCTCGCCGCCGGGGCTGCCGCGGCCCCGCTGCTCACGGCCTGCGGCACCGGCTTCGGCGGGGACGACAGCAAGAGCGACGGGTCCGCCGCGGACGACGTCACCGGCTCCTTCGACTGGAAGCGGGAGCAGGGCACCACCGTCAAGGCCCTGCTCAACAAGCACCCGTACACGGACGCGTTGATCGCCGACCTGAAGTCCTTCACCGCGAAGACCGGCATCAAGGTCGAGTACGACGTCTTCCCGGAGGACAACTACTTCGACAAGCTCACCGTGGACCTGTCCAGCGGGCGCGCCTCCTACGACGTCTTCATGCTGGGCGCCTACATGGTGTGGCAGTACGGGCCGCCGGGCTGGCTGGAGGACCTCGGGCCCTGGATGCGCAACTCCTCGGCGACGGGCGCCGAGTGGGACCAGGCGGACTTCTTCCCGAACCTGCTCCAGGCCGACCAGTGGTCGCTGAAGGCGGGCGCGCCGCTGGGGCAGGGCGGGCAGTACGCGCTGCCGTGGGGCTGGGAGACGAACGTCGTCGCCTACAACACGGAGGTGTTCGAGAAGCTGGGCCTGAAGCCGGCCGAGACCTTCGAGGAGCTGACCGAACTCGCCGGCACCATCAAGCAGAGGGCGCCGGGCGCGGGCTTCGACGGCATGTACGGGATCGCCGTACGCGGGTCCAGGAGCTGGGCCACCATCCATCCCGGCTTCATGACGATGTACGCCCGCAACGGGCTGACGGACTTCAGGGTCGACGGCGGAAAGCTCACACCCGTCATGAACAGCTCCGATGCCGTCGCCTTCACCGAGGACTGGGCCGGCATGGTCAAGCGGGGCGGGCCGCCGTCCTGGACGTCGTACACCTGGTACCAGTGCTCCAGCGACCTGGGTGCGAAGAAGGCCGGGATGCTGTTCGACGCCGACACGGCCGCCTACTTCCAGGCGGTGAAGGGCGCGAGTCCCGCCTCCGGGAAGATCGCCTTCCACCCGGGGCCCAAGGGACCGGACGGGTCGCTCGCCACCAACATGTGGATCTGGTCGCTCGGGATGAACGCCAAGAGCAAGAAGAAGAGCGCCAGTTGGCTGTTCCTGCAGTGGGCGACCGGCAAGGAGCACCTGCGCAAGGGCGCGATCACGCACAACCACATCGACCCGGTGCGCAAGTCGGTGGCCGACGACGCCGCGTACAAGGACAAGATGCGGCATCTGCCGGGCTTCCTGGAGACCTTCGAGACGGTCGTCGACCAGACGAGGATCCAGTTCACTCCGCAGGCGCAGTTCTTCGACGCGACGACCAGCTGGGCCGCCGCCCTCCAGGAGATCTACGGCGGCAAGGACGCGAAGTCCGTCCTGGACGGGCTGGCGGACGACCTCGCCGACAAGGTGGGTTAGTCATGCGGCTCGCGCTGCGTCCGTACCTCCTGATCGTGCCGGCACTCCTGCTGACCTGCGGGATCCTCTACCCGTTCGGGCTCGGCCTGTACTACACGCTGTTCGACTTCTCGGCGAGCAAACCGCAACCCGACATGGTGCGGTTCGAGAACTACAGAGCCGTCTTCACGCAGGAGGCGTTCTGGAACTCGGCGTGGGTGACGGTGCTGTACGCGGTCGGGGCGGCCCTCGCCGAGACGGTGCTCGGGGTGGCCGTCGCCCTGCTGCTGCACCGCTCGACCCTGGTGGGCCGTGTGCTGGAGAAGATCCTGATCCTGCCGCTGATGATCGCCCCGGTGATCGCGGCGATCATCTGGAAGCTGATGCTCCAGCCCTCGGTGGGCGTGGTCAACCACCTGCTGAGGCCCTTCGGGCTGGGCGGAGTGCAGTGGACCGACACTCCGACGGGCGCCCTGCTGTCGTCGATCGCCGTGGACGTGTGGGTCTACACGCCGTTCGTGGCGATCCTCGCCCTGGCCGGTCTGCGGTCGCTGCCCACCTCCCCCTTCGAGGCGGCGGCCGTGGACGGCGCGGGGTGGTGGTACACCTTCCGGCGGCTGACGCTGCCGATGCTGTGGCCGTACGTGCTGGTGGCGGTGATCTTCCGGTTCATGGACTCGCTGAAGGTGTTCGACATCATCTACGCCCTGACGGAGGGCGGGCCCGGTGACTCGACCGTCGTCCTGCAGATCCGGGCGTACCTGGAAGCGATCCGCTTCCAGCGCTACTCCTTCGGGATCTCCTACACGATCGTGCTGTGGGCCGTGGTGTACCTGGCCGCGATGGTGCTGGTGAAGCACCTGGGGAAGATCCAGCGCCGGGCCGCGGAGGTGACCACGTGAGGAAACGCGTGCTGGGGTGGCTGGCCGACGCCGCCCTCGTCCTCTACTTCGTCTTCGCGCTGTTCCCGATCGCCTGGATGGTGATCCTCTCCCTGAAACCCACCGACCAGCTCTTCAGCACGTACTTCTCCTTCTCCCCGACGCTGGACGGCTACCGGACGGTCCTCGGCGACAGCGAGGGCATCCCGTTCGTGCGGTTCTTCGTCAACAGCCTGGTGGTGTCGGTGGGGGCGGTCGTGCTGTCGCTGGTGGTGGGGCTGCCGGCGGCGTACGCCTCGGCGCGGTGGCGGTTCAAGGGCTCGGAGAACCTGATGTTCACGCTGCTGTCGTTCCGCTTCGCACCTGAACTGACCGTGATCATCCCGCTGTTCGTGCTGTACCAGAAGCTCGGGCTGTTCGACACGTACGTCGGCATGGTGTGGGTGCTGCAACTGGTCACCCTGCCGCTGATCGTGTGGATCATGCGGTCCTACTTCGCCGATCTGACGCCCGAGCTGGAGCAGGCCGCCCTGCTGGACGGCTACACCCGCAAGCAGGCCTTCTTCAAGGTGGCCCTTCCACTGGTCAAGCCGGGCATCGCGGCCGTGTCGCTGCTGGCGTTCATCTTCGCCTGGAACAACTTCGTCTTCCCGCTGATCCTCACCTCCAACGAGGCCCAGACGGTGACCGTGGGCGCGCTGTCCTTCCTCGGCGGTGACCGGCCCAAGTACAACCTGACGGCCGCCGCCGCGCTGGTGTCCGTCGTACCGCCGCTGCTGCTGGCGCTGACGATCCAGCGGTATCTGGTGCGGGGACTTTCGTTCGGGGCGGTGAAGTCTTGATCACGCTGAGCGGGATACGGAAGACGTACGGGAGGACCGTCGCGCTCGACGCGCTCGAACTGGAGGTGCGGGAGGGCGAGTTCTTCTGCCTGCTGGGCCCGTCCGGCGCGGGCAAGACCACGACGCTCAAGACCATCGCCGGACTCGAACAGCCCGACGCGGGCACCGTCGTGCTCGACGGCAAGGACATGCGGGGTGTGGAGCCGTACGACCGGGGCGTGGCGATGTGCTTCGAGAGCTACGCCCTCTACCCGCACCGCTCCGCCTACGACAACCTCGCCTCCCCCCTGCGCTCGCCCCGGCACCGGCTGCCCGCCGCCGAGGCCAGGCAGCGGATCGGCGCGATCGCCGAACTGCTGGGGATCTCGGGGCTGCTGGACCGGCCGGTGGGCCAGCTGTCCAACGGGCAGCGGCAGCGCGTCGCCCTCGGCCGGGTGCTGGTCCGCCCCGCCCGGGCCTTCCTCCTCGACGAGCCGCTCTCCCACCTGGACGCCAAGCTGCGCCAGCAGATGCGGGCCGAGCTGAAGGCGATCGGGGCCGTGCAGCACACCACCACCCTGTACGTCACCCACGACTCCGTCGAGGCGCTGGCGCTCGGCGACCGGATCGGGGTCATCCGGCAGGGGCGGATCGTGCAGACGGGCACGCGGGAGGAGATCTGGTACCGGCCGTACGACACGGAGGTCGCGCGGGCCTTCGGGCGGCCCCGGATCAATCTGCTGCCGGGGGTCGTGACGGAGAGCGGTGTGCGGTCGGACGGCGGGGTGCTGCTGCCGGTCCGGGCGCAGGCCCCGGCGGGCACCGAGGTCCTGGTCGGGCTGCGGCCCCGGGACATCGTCCTGCGCGGCGAGGGGCACGAGCTCACCGGGACCGTGTACGTCACCGAGGTGCTCGGCCGGTCCGTCGAGGTCACCGTCCGGCTCGGGACCGGGGACCAGCGGGTGTCGCTGGTGGCCCCCCGGGCGGACGCGGCGCGCCTTCGTCCGGACGATCCGGTACGGCTCGCGGTCCGGCCTGAGAACCTGCTGCTGTTCGAGGCCGACCGGCCGGAGCGACCGGGACGACGGATAGAGACACAGTCATGAGCAGCAGCAGTGGTGGACAGCAGGGGCCGGCGGCGCGGCAGGCCGCCATGGCCGAGCAGGTGCTGGCCGACGGCTCGGCGACGGCGGCGGAGCTCGCCGAGCGGTTCGGGGTGAGCCTGATGACCATCCACCGGGACCTGGACGAACTCGAACGGCAAGGCATCGTACGGAAGTTCCGGGGCGGGGTGACCGCGCAGCCGTCGGGGGTCTTCGAGTCGAACGTGCAGTACCGGCTGAAGACCATGCGGGCCGAGAAGGCCGCCGTCGCCGAGCACGCGCTGCGCATGGTGGAGCCCGGCATGGCGATCCTGCTGGACGACTCCACGTCCACCCTGGAGATAGCCCGGCGGCTGCGCACGGGCGAGGTCACGCCCCTGACGGTCGTCACCAACTTCCTGGAGGCGATCAACCTCCTGTCCGACCAGCGGGGCATCCACCTGATGGCGCTGGGCGGCGACTACGACCCGCTGCACTCCTCGTTCCTCGGGGTGTCCTGCGTGGAGGCGGTCGAGCAGCTGCGGGTGGACGTGTGCTTCGCGTCCACGTCGGCGGTGCACGGGGGGTACGCCTACCACCAGGAGCAGCACATCGTGTCCGTGAAGCGGGCGATGCTCGACGCGGCGGCACGGAACGTCCTGCTGATCGACCACACCAAGCTCGGCCGGGTCGCCCTGCACCGGGTCGTCCCGCTGTCCCGCTTCGACACGGTCCTCGTGGACGACGGGGCGTCGCCGGAGGCACTGCGGGATCTGGACGAACACAAGGTCCGTTACGAGGTTTGCGGCACGAAGGGCGACCATGACGGGAACGGGACTGGAGCTACGTGAGCTGCGGAAGACCTACCGGTCTCGGGGGCGGCCCTCGGTGGACGCCGTCCGCGGGATCGACCTGAACCTCCGGTCCGGGGAGCTGCTCGGGCTGCTCGGGCCGTCCGGCTGCGGCAAGTCGACGACCCTGCGCATGATCGCCGGGCTGGAGTCCGTCACCGGCGGGGACATCCTCGTCGGCGGGGCGTCGGTGGTCGAGCGGCCGGCGCAGCAGCGGAACATCGGGGTCGCGTTCGAGAACTACGCGCTGTATCCGCCGCTGTCGGTCGCGGAGAACCTGGCGTTCGGGCTGAAGGCCCGGAGGAAGGCCGCACGCGGTGACGTCGACCGCAAGGTGAAGGAGATCGCCGAACGGGTCGGCCTGACCGACCTCCTCGACGCCCGCCCGGCCGCTCTGTCCAGCGGCCAGAAGCAGCGCGTCTCCCTGGCCCGGGCCCTGATCCGCGAACCGGACGTGCTGCTGCTCGACGAGCCGCTGTCCCATCTGGACGCGGCCCAGCGGGACACCACCCGCCGCGAACTCAAGCGCATCCAGAAGGACCTGGGCCACACCACGATCCTGGTCACCCACGACCAGGAGGAGGCCCTCTCCCTCGCCGACCGGATCGCCGTGATGAAGGACGGCGTCATCCAGCAGCTCGGCACCCCCTACGAGATCTACGACAGCCCGGCCAACGTGTTCGTCGCGGACTTCGTCGGCGAGCCCGCGATCACGCTGCTGCCCGGCATCGCCGACGGCGACGGCCGGGCCCGCCTCTCGGACTCGGTGCGGATCGCGCTGCCCGTGCCGGTGGACGAGGGCCGGGAGGTGGTGGTCGGGATCCGCCCGGAGGACGTCCGGCTCACCGCCGAGGACGGCCTGCCCGCCCGGGTCGTCGCCCACGAACCCCTCCTGGAGTCGGGCCTGGCGACCCTCTCCCTCGACGGGGTCGAACGGCACCTGGTCGTCCTCACCGACCCCGAGGTGCGGCTCGCCCACAACGAGCGGGTCGGGGTCACCGCCGACCCCGAGCACACCCATGTCTTCGACGCCGAGACGGGAGACTCCCTGCGATGACTGCCGGAAACAGCGTGCGTGTGGTGGCCGCCGGTGACCACTTCGTCCTGCCGTCGCTGATCACACGGGCGGTGGAACACGAGGTGGAGCGGGCCCGGGTGACGGAACTGGAACTCGGCTGGCCGCTGGAGCCGTTCGGGCCGGTCGCCGAGGTGCAGGAGGCCAGTGACGCCGAGGACGCGATGGTCGAGGCGCTGGCCGGGGCGCAGGTGCTGGTCACCCAGATGGGGCCGGTCACCGAGAAGGTGCTCGCCGCCTGCCCGGATCTGAGGCTGGTCGTGGTCTGCCGGGGCGGGCCGGTGAACGTCAACCTGGAGGCGGCCAAGCAGCGTGACGTGCGGGTGTGCTTCGCGCCGGGCCGCAACGCCGCCGCCACCGCCGAGTTCACCGTCGGCATGATGCTGGCCGCGCTGCGCCGCATCCCCCAGGCCCACGGCCCGCTGGCCCGGCAGGGCAGCTGGGAGGGCGCGACGTACTACACGTACGAGCAGAGCGGTCTGGAGCTGGAGGACCTGCCCGTCGGACTGGTCGGATACGGGGCCGTCGGCAGCCGGGTCGCGCGGGTGCTGTGCGCGTTCGGGGCCCGGGTGATGGTCTACGACCCGTACGTGCACGGCGAGATCCACGGACTGCGCGTGACCTCGCTGGACGAACTCCTGCGCCGCTCCCGGGTGATCACCCTGCACGCCCGGCTCACTCCCGAGACCCGGGGCCTGATCGGCGCCCGGGAGCTGGGGCTGCTGCCGTCCGGCGCGGTGGTGGTGAACGTGGCCCGGGGTCCGCTGCTGGACGAGGCCGCGCTGTGCGACGCGCTGGAGAGCGGGCAGGTGTCGGCGGCGGCGCTCGACACCTACGAGCGGGAGCCGCTGCCCGCTCAGTCGCGGCTTCTCGGGCTGACCGACCGCGTCGTGCTGACCCCGCACCTCGGCGGGGCGTCGCGCGCGGTGGCGGAGAAGGCGGCGCGGATCGCCGCCGAAGAGGTGGGCCGCTGGGTGCGCGGCGAGCCGCTCGCGCACTGCCTGACCTGAGGATCGTGAGAGGACCCTTGAGGGGAGCCGCATGTACGTCGGTATCGATGTGGGCACGTCCATGGTCAAGGCGGCGGCCTTCGACGACACGGGGCGGGAACTGGCCGTGTCCTCCCGCCCGGTGGAGCTGAAACTGCACGGCGGGTTCGTCGAGCAGGACATGGACGAGGTGTACGGGGCGGTCGTCGCCGTGCTCGACGAGGTCACAGGACGGGCCCCGGGGCCGGTCGAGCTCGCCGGGCTCACCGGGCAGGGCGACGGGGTGTGGCTGGTCGACGGGGAGGGACGGCCCGTGCGGGCGGCGGCCTCCTGGATGGACGGGCGGGCGCACGAACTGGTCGACCGGTGGCTGGCCGACGGTACGTTCGAGGAGGTGTTCCGGCGGACGGGCAGCGCGATGTTCCCGGGCTGTCCGGGGCCGCTGCTGGCGTGGCTGGACAGCAACGAACCGGAGGCGCTGGATGCCGCGCAGGCCGCCCTGTACTGCAAGGACATGGTGTTCCAGCGGCTGACGGGGGCGGGCCCGGCGACCGATGTGTCGGACGCCTCGATGCCGTTCCTGGACCCGCGCACCCGGACGTACGACAACCGGGTCGTGGAGCTGCTGGGGCTCACGCACCGGCGCCGTCTGTTGGCCCCCGTCAGCGACCCGGTCGCGACGGCCGAGGCGCGGGGCGAGGGTCTGCCGTCCGGCACCCGGATCGCCAACGGCCCGTACGATCTGCCGGCCTGCGCGCTGGGCGCCGGGGTGACGGCCCCGGGGGACGGTCTGCTGATCGTCGGCACCTGTCTGGCCAGCCTGGTCGCCACGACCGAGCTGGATCTGACGGGCGAGCCCGCGGGCCTGTACATCTCCACCGACCGGCCCGGGCACTGGCTGCGTGCCATGCCCGCGATGGTCGGCACGGCGGCCCTGGACTGGGTGCTGTCGACGACGGGCGTGCGGCACGACGAGGTGGACGCCCTGCTGGCGCAGACCCCGCCGGGTGCGAACGGCGTCCGCGTGCTGCCGTACTTCGCGCCCTCCGGCGAACGCGCCCCCTTCGTCGAGCCACGGCTGCGCGCCGAACTGACCGGCGTCTGTCTGGAGTCGACCCGGGGCGATCTGGTCCGCGCCACCTGCGAGGGCATCGGCTACGCCGCCCGGCACTGCCTGGAGGCGGCGGGCCTCGACGGGAAGCTGGCCGTCTGCGGCGGCGGCACCCGCAGCCCCGCCTGGATGCGGCTGCTCGCCGATGTGCTCGGCCGGCCGCTGCGGGTCGTCGAGGGCGAGGTGGGTGCCCGGGGCGCGGTCCTCGCGGCGGCCGAGCGGTACGGGATGCCGCTGGACGCGCGGGTGTGGACCCGGCCGACGCAGGTCGTCGAGCCGGACCCGGGCCGGGCCGCGTACTACACGAAGGGCTACGAGGAGCACCTGGTCCGGCTCACGCAGGCGCGGGCCCGGGCACGTACGTGAATCCCTCCACGCGTCGATCTCTCCCGGAACGAAGGGGACTTGTATGCAGCTCGGACGGAGATCCCTCCTGCTCGCGGCCGCCGCGGGGACGGCCACGGCCACCACGGCCGTCCCCGCGGCGGCCGAACCCCGCACGGGCCCGCTGGTCATCGGCCACCGCGGCGCGGCCGGCTGGCGCCCCGAGCACACGGCCGCCTCGTACACGTACGCCGTGCAGACGGGCGCCGACTGGATCGAACCGGACCTGGTGCCGACCAAGGACCATGTGCTGGTGGTCCGGCACGAGAACGAGATCTCCCAGACCACCGACGTGGCCCGCCACCCGGAGTTCGCCGGCCGCCGCACGACGAAGACGGTCGACGGCCGGTCCGTGACCGGGTGGTTCACGGAGGACTTCACCCTCGCCGAACTGAAGACGCTGCGGGCGGTGGAGCGGCTGCCGCAGGTCCGCAACCGCAACACGGTCTTCGACGGGCGCGAGGAGGTCATGACCTTCCAGGAGGTCGTCGATCTGGCGCGGAAGCTGTCGAAGCGGCACGGCCGGACGATCGCCGTCTTCCCGGAGACCAAGCACCCGACGTACTTCCGGTCCATCGGCCTGCCGCTGGAGCCGAAGCTGGCGGCCGCGATCCGCCGGGGCCGGCTCGGCCCGCGCGAGTGCGTCGTGCAGTCCTTCGAGCCGACGAGCCTGAAGCGCATGACAGGCCTGGGCGTACCGCTGTGGCAGGCGCTGGGGACGTCGGGCGGTCCGTACGACCTGGCCTCGTCCGGTGATCCGACGACCTACCGGGACATGATGACGCCGGCGGGCCTGGCCCGGATCGCGGAGTACGCGGACTGGATCGGGCCGGACAAGTCGTCGCTCGCCGGCACGTCACTCCTCGCGGACGCCCACGCGGCGGGCCTGCGCGTGGGGCCGTACACCTTCCGGGCGGAGAACCAGTTCCTGCCGGCGGAATTCCGGCGCGGCACCGGAAACACCGATTTCGGGGACGCGTTCGCCGAATACGCGCTGTACTACCGCATGGGGGTCGATGCGGTCGTAACCGACTTCCCGGACTTGGCGGTGATCGCGAGGAGGGGCTGATGTTCTTCAAGGACAAGCACTGCCCGACCTGTGGCGGCAGCGGTACGCAGGTGTTCACGCCGCTCAAACCCGAGGAGAGAAAGGCGCTCGGGACGCACCGCACCGACCTGTGGCGCTGCACCGCCCCGGGCTGCCGGTGGTATCAGCCCTGGGGCCATCAGACCGGCGGGGGCCGGCTCCCGGAGGAACTGCAGAACCCGGGAGCCGACACCTCGGCGTGAGGCTTACAGGTTGGAGAAGTCCGGCCCCTTGGTGCGGGTGCGCTTGATCTCGTAGAAGCCGGGGACCGAGGCCACGGCGAGGGTGCCGTCCCAGAGGCGGGCGGCCTCCTCGCCCTTGGGTGCCGGGGTGACGACCGGGCCGAAGAAGGCGAGCTGCTCGCCGTCGGCGCCGGGCACGGCGATGACCGGGGTGCCTACCTCCTGGCCGACCTTGTCGATGCCCTCCTTGTGGGAGGCGCGCAGCTCGGGCTCGTAGCGGGTGCCGTCCCAGTGCTCCATGAGGGACTCGGGCAGGCCGACGTCCTTCAGGGCGGCGGCGACCGTCTCCTTGCCGGGGCCCTCGCCCTGGTTGTGGATGCGGGTGCCGAGGGCGGTGTAGAGGTCGCCCAGCACCTCGGCGCCGTGCTCCTGCTGTGCCGCGATGACGACCCTAACCGGACCCCACGCCTTGGTCTCGAGCAGCTCGCGGTACTCGGCGGGCAGCTCGTCGAGCTTGTCCTCGTTGAGCACGGCGAGGCTCATGAGGTGCCAGCGGACCTCGATGTCCCGGACCTTCTCCACCTCCAGCACCCAACGGGAGGTCATCCACGCCCAGGGACACAGCGGGTCGAACCAGAAGTCGACGGGGGTCTTGTCCGACATGTCTCTCCTCATGAGGAAACCGTTTTTCCGGCAACGCCACCGCTCGCCCCGGTCATTCCCGGCTGCCTCGCGTCAGGGGCCCGTGGCAGGATCGGTGCTGTTCAGCCGTATCCGACGACGCTTGAGGAGTTCCGCCCGTGCCCGGTGAGAATCTGTCCCGCGACGAGGCCCGGGAGCGGGCCGCCCTGATCGGCGTCGACGGGTACGAGGTGTCCCTCGACCTGCGGTCCGCGGTCGGTGAGGACGCGGGCGACGGGCCCCGCACGTTCCGCTCGGTCACCACGGTCCGCTTCCGCTGCAACGAGCCCGGTGCGAGCAGCTTCGCCGATCTGATCGCGCCGAGTGTGACGTCCATCTCACTCAACGGCCGCGATCTGGACCCCGGCGAGGTCTTCGACGGCTCGCGGATCACACTGGAGGACCTGGCCGCCGACAACGAGCTGGTCGTCGACGCGCAGTGCGCCTACTCCCGCACCGGCGAGGGACTGCACCGCTTCGTCGACCCGGAGGACGGCGAGGTGTACCTGTACACGCAGTACGAGCCGGCCGACTCCCGCCGGGTCTTCGCGGGCTTCGAACAGCCCGACCTGAAGGCGCCGTTCCGCTTCGAGGTGCGGGCGCCGGAGGGCTGGACGGTGTGGAGCAACGGGGTGGGCGAACGGGCCGACGGGGTGTGGCGGTTCGCCGAGACCAAACCGATCTCGACGTACATCACGTGTGTCGTGGCGGGCCCGTACCACTACGTGACGGACACCTACTCCCGTACGTTCGCGGACGGCACGACGCTGGAGATCCCCCTCGGGGCGCTGTGCCGCAAGGGCCTCGCGCCCCACTTCGACTCCGAGGACGTCTTCCTGGTCACCAAGCAGGGCCTGGACTTCTTCCACGACCACTTCGACTACCCGTACCCGTTCGGGAAGTACGACCAGGCGTTCGTGCCCGAGTACAACCTGGGCGCGATGGAGAACCCGGGTCTGGTGACGTTCCGGGAGGAGTTCATCTTCCGGGGCAAGGTGACGCAGGCGTCCTACGAGGGCCGGGCCAACGTCGTCCTGCACGAGATGGCGCACATGTGGTTCGGCGACCTGGTCACCATGGAGTGGTGGGACGACCTGTGGCTGAAGGAGTCGTTCGCGGACTTCATGGGCGAGTTCTCACTGGTCGGCGCGACCCGCTTCGTCAACGGCTGGGTCACCTTCGCCAACCGCCGCAAGTCGTGGGCCTACCGGGCCGACCAGCTGCCCTCCACGCACCCGATCACGGCGGACATCCGCGACCTCCAGGACGCCAAGCTGAACTTCGACGGCATCACGTACGCCAAGGGCGCCTCGGTGCTGAAGCAGCTCGTGGCGTACGTCGGCCAGGACGCGTTCCTGGAGGGCGCCCGGCGCTACTTCAAGCGGCACGCGTACGGCAACACACGCCTCGGCGACCTGCTGTCGGTGCTGGAGGAGACCAGCGGCCGGGACATGAGCGCCTGGGCGCGGTCCTGGCTCCAGACGGCCGGGGTGAACTCACTGACCCCGCAGCTGCTGCTGGACCCGCAGGGCCGCGTCGAGGAGCTGGCGGTGGTGCAGGAGGCGGCCGAGTCCCATCCTGAACTGCGCACGCACCGGGTGGCGGTGGGCCTGTACCGGGCGACGAACGGCGGGGCGGTCGAGCGGTACGCGCGCGCCGAGGTGGACGTCGACGGCCCGCGCACGGTCGTGGCGGACCTGTCCGGCGCCGAGGCGCCCGACCTGGTCCTGGTCAACGACGACGACCTGACGTACTGCAAGATCCGCTTCGACGAGACCTCGCTGGCGACGCTGCGCGAGCACCTGGGATCGGTGACCGATCCGCTGGCGCGCGCCCTGTGCTGGTCGGCGCTGTGGAACATGACGCGGGACGCGCTGCTCCCGGCGAGTGACTTCGTGGACCTGGTGCTGCGGTTCGCAGGAAGCGAGTCCGAGATCGGCGTGGTGCAGATGCTGCACGGGTGGGCCGAGTGGGCGGTCACGCACTATGCGGCGCCCGCCCGGCGGGAGACGACCGCCCGTCTCCTCGCCGAGGGCGCGCGGCGCGAGCTGTACGCGGCCGAGGCCGGCAGCGAGCACCAGCTCGCGTGGGCGCGCTTCTTCGCCCGGACCGCCGCCACCGAGGCCGACTTCGAGCTGCTGGGCGACCTGCTGGCGGGCACGGCGTCGGTCGAGGGCCTCGACCTGGACCAGGAGCTGCGGTGGGTGTTCCTGGAGCCGCTGGCCGCGCACGGGGTGGTGGACGAGAAGGTGCTGGCCGAGGAGCTGGCCCGGGACGACACGGCCTCCGGCAAGCGCCACCAGGTGCGCTGCCTGGCCGCCCGGCCGTCCGAGGCGGTCAAGGCGCAGGCGTGGGCGCAGGTCGTGGAGTCGGACGCGCTGTCCAACGCCATGGTCGAGGCGACCATCGCGGGCTTCTCCCAGGGCTCGCAGCGGGAGTTGCTCGCGCCGTACGCGGAGAAGTACTTCGCGGCGATCGAGCGGGTGTGGGCCGAGCGGTCGATCCAGATCGGGATGCACGTGGTGCAGGGCATGTTCCCCTCGCTCCAGCAGTCCCGGGCGACCCTCGACGCCACGGACGCGTGGCTGGAGGTCCACCGGGAGGCGGCCCCGGCCCTGCGCCGGCTGGTGCTGGAGGCCCGGGACGACCTGGCGCGGGCGCTGCGCGCGCAGGCGTGCGACGAGGGCTCTGACCAGTAGCTTTGGCCTGAGATTTGGGCGTTCCGTCATCGTTACGAGATGAGTGCCCCGCGAGCCGTAACCCCTGGGCCGCACCCGAACGGACCAGGGGCTTTCGGCATCCGAACACCCGTCCTTTAGTGATGGGTTGTCCGTATTTGTCGACGGGCCTGTAACAGCGGTTAAAGGGCGGTCGAAGCACGGGAAATTGCGGGTCATGACCCACAACACCCCGCTCTCGCCCCGCCCCCTGCACGACCTGTCCGGCCGCGGCCGGCTCCGTGTGATGACGGTCGCGCAGCTCCGCTCGCACGGCGTCCCGACGTCCGAGACGAACGAGCAGTGCCGCCCCGGCGGACCCTGGCAGCAGCTCCTCCCTGGCGTCGTCCTGCTCCACCCGGGCCCGCCGACCAGCGAGGAGCGGCTGCACGCGGTGCTGATGTACGCGGCGCGGGAGCGCGGCACGGGTGTCCCCGCCCAGCCCGGCGCGGGGAAGGGGCACGCGTCCGCCTACCCGGAAGCGATGATCACCGGCCTGGCCGCCCTGACGCTGCACGGCTTCTCCTCCACTCCCCCGCTGCCGTCCCTGGACGCGATCGACGTCCTGGTCCCGCGGTTGCGCCGGCTGCGCTCGACGGGCTGTGCGCGCATCGTCCGCGGCACCGCGCTGCCCGCCCCCGAGCAGGTGACGGGCCTGCCGGTGGCCCCGGTCGCCCGCGCGCTGGCCGACGCGGTGGCGGGCCTCTCGGACGCCGGCACCGTGCGCCGGCTGATGACGGAGGCGGTGCGCGGCGCCCACTGCGAGCCCGCGGCGGTGGTGCGGGAACTGAACCAGGCACGGCTGCTGAGCCGCCCGCACGTGGTGGACGCGGTGGAGTCCCTGCTGGCCGAGGGCCGGGTGATCGCGGAGGACCGCCTCTACCGGATGGTGCGCGAGTACGGCCTGCCCGACCCGGTCTGGAACGTGGACCTGCGCCTGCCCGGCGGCCCCTACCTCGGCGGCCTGGACGCGTACTGGCCCGACCAGGCGGTGGCGGTGGAGCTGGACACCCGGGCGCCCCGGCAGGACGACGACGCCCTGTGGTCCGAGTACGCCCGCAAGCGCGAGCACCTGGAGCGCCTCGGCATCACGGTCGTCCACATCACGCCCAGGAAGCTCCGCGACTCCCCGGAGCAGCAGGCGACGGTGGTCCGCACGGCCCTGATGGCCGCGGCCGACCGCGAACCGGCCGCGTATGTCGTGGTGCTGCCCCGGTAATGAGGGACCGGGGCAGCGCCAGGAGGGGAGAGGAGGGGCCGCCGGGTTTTCCGGCGGCCCCTCCTCGTGGGCGGGAGCCCTACTTTCCGCAGAACTCCGCCTCGATGATCGCGTCGGTGCTGCCCGACCAGTCGCCGTTGAAGTTGACGGCCAGGGAGTGCCGGCCGTCCTCCGTCGTCACGGCGTCCGAGTTCCAGCCGAAGATGCCGCCGTCGTGGCCCCAGACGTGGACGCCGCAGCTGAGCTCGCGGTCGACGAGCCCCAGACCGTAGCGGCTGGTCTCCCGGCTGGACGGGACCGTGGTCTTCATCTCCTTCAGCTGCTCGGGCGGGAGCAGCCTGCCGCGGAGCAGGGCCGAGTAGAAGCGGTTCAGGTCGGCCGAGCTGGAGACCATCTGGCCCGAGCCGTAGGCCAGACGCGCGTTCAGTTCCGTGACGTCGTACGTCGGGCCGGTGTCCGTCCTGGCCAGCTTGGAGTAGGCGCGGCTGCTGGGCCGGGGCAGGGTGACCCGGGTGGTGGGGACGGAGGTGGAGGTCAGGTGCAGCGGGGCGATGATCCGCCGGTCGATCTCGTCGCCGTAGTCGTCGTTGCCCGTGACCTTCTCGATCACCCGCGCGGCCAGGAGGTAGTTCGTGTTGGAGTACTCGAACGACGTGCCGGGCGCGAAGTACGGCTCGTTCGCCAGGGCGTGGGCGAGCAGCTCCTCGGGTTCCGCCTCGTCGAACCGGTGCTTCAGGAAGCCGTCCGCGGTCATGTAGGTCCGCTGGAATCGGGCGTCTTCGAGGTAGTCGAAGATGCCGCTGGTGTGGTTCAGGAGCCGGCGGAGGGTGATCTCACGGCCGTCGTGGCCGTTGCCCCGGACAACGCCCGGCAGCCACTTCTCGACAGTGTCGTCCAGCGACAGCCTCCCCTCCGCCTCCAGTTGCAGGACGACGGTGGCGACGAACGTCTTGGAGATGCTGGCGACGCGGTAGCGGTCGCGCGTCGAACGCGGTGTGCCCGTCTCGAGGTTGCCGACCCCGGCGGTGGCCGCCCAGGTGCCGTGCCCCTGCTGCACCCGCACGGTCACGCCCGGGACGCCGTCGGCGACCGCGGCCCGCACCGCCTGCCGGGTCGTGCCGTGGTCGCCGGTGGGCGGGGCCGCGACCGCGGGGCCCGCGAGGGCCGCCGACAGTGCCACGGCCGTCGCCGCCGTCAGGATCGTGCGTGTGCGTCTGTTCATGTCAGGTACCCCCGTCACGTCGAGCGGTGTCAGGGGGTGGGACCCGAGGCGCCGGGCCGGAGTTGACCGGCCCGGGCGGGGTTGGGCGGGAATCAGCCCTTCTTCAGCACCAGCTCGGTGTTGCGGTCCTCCGGGTCGCCGCCGAGGGTCGTGCTCGCGCCGGGGGCGTTGAGGGACAGCTCGCGGTAGAGGGCCGCGAGGCCGGTCTGGGAGAGGTCGGAGAAGTCCGTGCGGTGCGGGGCCGAGGACTCCACCAGCGTGGTGAACAGGGAGACCGTGCCGTCCTTGTTGTCGGTCAGCTCGATGACCCGGGCGAGCTGGGGGAAGTCGACGTGGGAGGCCGTGGAGATCTCCCAGAAGGAGCCGCCGCCGGACAGGGAGTGCGGGGTGATGACGTTCTTGTGGATGTGGCCGTTCACCCAGGCGAGCACGTTGCGGTGGCCGCCGAGGAGGGCGAGGACCTCCTGGCCGTTGTGCCGGCGCTCGTGGGGGCGGGCCGGGTCCGGGCGGGTGTTCGTCATCGTCTTGCTGGTGTGATGGCTGAAGATCACCGCGTGGGAGTCCTTGTTCTCCCGCAGGGTCCGGTCGAGCCACTTCAGCTGGGCCGTGCCGAGCGAGCCCTCGTAGTGGCCGCCCGCGTCGGTGGTGTCCAGGCTGATGCCGATGACGTCGTCGGAGATGCGGAAGGCGTAGTACTGGGTGCCCGCGTCGAGGTTGGCGGAGGAGTAGCCGTGGCCGGCCGGGCCGACGCCGCGGTAGGCCGGGTCCAGGTGCGCCTGGAGGTACTCGGCGGGTGTGAAGGGGGCGCGGCTCTCGTCGGGGGTGACCGAGCGCATGGCGCGGGCGTGGGACTTCAGGAAGTCCTCGTAGCGGACGCCCTCGGGGTCCCGGGCCTTCTTGATGAGGGTCTGGAGCCGCTGGGCCTCGGCCGCGGACACGTCCATCAGCTTCTTGCCGCCGACGGCGAGTTCGGTGAGGTAGGAGTCACCGTGCGAGGCGTAGCAGCCCATCGGCAGGGAGTCGTGGTTACCGACGGTGGAGTACCAGGGCAGGTTGAGGCCGGGGCTTCGCACCTCGCGGATCGCGGCCTCGAGGAAACCGTCGAGGCGGGGGAAACCGGCCTGCTTGTCGGTGTCGCGGACGGCGGCGTCCGGCTGCCAGTACTGCTTGAGGCCGCTGTTCTGGACGCCCTCGTACCGTCGCGGGTCCCCGGAGTTGGGTGAGATGCGCCCGCCGCTCATGACCTTCAGGAACCACTCCAGCTCGGACTTGGCGTTGTTGTCCGTGTTGTCGCCGGTGGTCATGGCGAAGTGCAGCGGGGCGCCGGTGACGGGGGCGCCGCGCAGCGCGTTGATCCGCTCCACGAGCGCGATCGCGCCCTGCACGGTCAGCGCCTCGTGCGGCCGCCAGGCATGGATGTCGGCCGAGCGCAGGTACTCCAGGCGCAGCGGGTGCTGGGCGTCGATGATGTGCAGGTCGGTGAGCTGCACGAACGCCGCGAGCGCGGTACGGCGCCCGGCGCGGCCGGACTTGGGCGCGGCCAGGTCGGAGCGCACGACCCGCTGCCAGCCGGGTCCGTCGCCGAGGCGCCGGTAGCCGGAGCCGCGCGGCGTGGCCACGGACGCCAGGGTCGTGCCCTTGGTGTAGGGGGCCAGCGGCGCGGCCGGTGCCCGGCGGGAAGAGGCGGCGACGGCCTCGGTGGTCTCCTTGGCGGTGGCGGCCTGGCTGTCGCTGGGCCGCAGGGCGTAGCCGACGCCCGCGGACAGGGCGACCGCTCCGGTGGCGGCGAGGACGGAACGACGGTGGATGCCCTGGCCGGAGCCGGCGACTGAGCGTGTGCGCGACATGCGCTTCTCTCCCCGAGTGCGAACGCGTCGGCAGTGGTCGCGGGATGTCCGGCACGCGAACATCCCGCTCGTACTGGATCGTTGGCACCGGGAATGACCTGCGCGTAAACGGGGCGGCAACGCGCAGCGCCGATCACCGTACGTGGATCTTGGACTACCCTGCGCGTCCCCGGCCGCTCCTGGAACGGCCCGGAGCCGGTCACGCGGTGTTCACCTTCCGGGGCAGTGCACCTATTCGGCGTCCTCCAGGACGTCGGCGAGCCGTCCGGTGGCCGGCCGCTCCCGCCACAGGCGCAGTGCGATGTCGACCATCCGCACCCGGACCAGTCCGGGCACCGCGTCCAGGTCCTGCCAGGCGGCGAGGTCGGTGGACCCGCCCACCTCGTTGCGGAGTTCGCCGCCGATGATCCGGCCCTCGTAGACCAACCGGACGCCGTGGTGGTCGACGGCGCGTCCGAAGCCGTCACGGAAGGTGTGGCGGGAGGAGTCCACGCCGAGCAGTCCGGTGACCTCGATGCGGTAGCCGGTCTCCTCCTCGACCTCCCGCCGCACGGTGTCGCAGGGGTCCTCGCCGTGCTCCATGCCGCCGCCGGGCACGACCCACTCGGGGGTGCCGTCGGGAGCCGGGGAGCGGGCGAGCAGGATCTGTCCGTCACGGACGCATATGGCGTAGGCCGCCACCCTCAACTTCTGTCGCACTCCGGGACGTTAACCGATTTCGCCGCCTTCGGGACTCATGCCCGCAAAACGCATCGCGGGTTTTCCCCATACATCCATTTCGATTCGGTCAACCCTCCCCAAAGAACCTCACCTTGCGTAAAGCTGTGCGATCGTCCGGGCCTGCGATCCGGACGGTCGCGACCAGGGCCGATCGGTTCCGGTCGCTCCCGCTCGTTCCTTTACCTACAAGGGATGCCGATGACCAACACCCCCCAGCGTGACCTGATATCGGCCCGGAGACGCGTGGCGCGCGTCGCCGTGGCCGCCGGTCTCGTCGCGGCGCTCTCCGCGGCCGGGCCGGTCCCCCTGGCCTTCGCCGCCGACGAGCCGGGCGCGTCCGCCCCGGCCGACCGCGACGTCAAGTCGGCGCACGACAAGCTCGGTTCGGGCGACGCGGACCTGCTCGCCGAGGCCAAGGCCGACGGCGACAAGACCGTCACGATGATGATCGCCACCGCGCCCGGGCAGACCGAGCAGGTCGCCGGGCAGCTGGACGCGGTCAAGGGCGGCTCGGTGGGCCGGGCCGACGACAAGCTGGGCTACGTCCGCGCCACCGTCCCGACGTCCCGGGCGGACTCGGCCATCGCCGCCGCCGCCAAGCTCTCCTCGGTGCACGGCATCGACCTGCGCGAGGAGATACCGCTGGACGACCCGACGCCGGCCGCGGACGCGGCCAAGGGCGCCAAGGCCGCCGCGGGGACCTATCCGGCGCCGGGGAAGAAGACCCCCGCGGAGAACCCGTACAACCCGTCCTTCGAGACGGGCGCCGTCGACTTCGTCGAGGACAACCCGAAGGCGGACGGCCGCGGCATCACCATCGGCATCCTGGACTCCGGCGTCGACCTGGGCCACCCGGCGCTCCAGAAGACCACGACCGGCGAGCGGAAGATCGTCGACTGGGTGACGGCGACGGACCCGATCGTCGACAACGACAACACCTGGCGCCCGATGGTGACGGCCGTGTCCGGCCCGGCCTTCACGTACCAGGGCCAGTCGTGGAAGGCACCGGCGGGCTCGTACGCCGTCAGCGTCTTCAAGGAGTCGTACACCACCGGCGGCGACGCGGCGGGCGACGCCAACCGCGACGGTGACACCACCGACGCCTGGGGCGTGCTCTACGACGCGGCGGCCGGCACGGTCCGGGTCGACCTGAACAACAACTTCGACTTCGGCGACGACGCCCCGATGAAGCCGTACAAGGACGGCCACCGGATCGGGTACTTCGGCACCGACGACCCGAAGACCGACGTCGCCGAGCGGCAGCCGTTCGTCGTGGAGATCCGCAAGGACGTCCCGATGGACCCGCTGGGCGGCTCCTGGGTCGGGAAGAAGTCCGACTTCGTCAACATCGGTGTCATCGAGTCCGAGCACGGCACGCACGTCGCCGGCATCACCGCCGCGAACGGCCTGTTCGGCGGCAGGATGAACGGTGCGGCTCCGGGCGCCAAGCTGGTCTCGTCACGCGCCTGCACCTGGTCCGGCGGCTGCACCAACGTCGCGCTCACCGAGGGCATGATCGACCTCGTCACCAAGCGCGGCGTCGACATCGTCAACATGTCCATCGGCGGCCTGCCGGCGCTGAACGACGGCAACAACGCGCGCGCCGAGCTGTACACGCGCCTCATCGACGAGTACGGCGTCCAGCTGGTGATCTCCGCGGGCAACTCCGGCCCCGGCACCAACACCATCGGCGACCCGGCCCTGGCCGACAAGGTGATCTCGGTCGGCGCGTCCGTCTCCAAGGAGACCTGGGCCGCCAACTACGGCTCGGCCGTGGAGAAGAAGTACGCGCTGATGCCGTTCTCCTCGCGCGGCCCGCGTGAGGACGGCGGCTTCACCCCGACCCTGGTCGCCCCGGGTGCCGCGATCAACACCATCCAGACCTGGATGCCGGGCGCCCCGGTCGCCGAGGCGGGCTACACCCTGCCGGCCGGCTACGCCATGCTCCAGGGCACCTCGATGGCCTCCCCGCAGGCCGCCGGTGCCGCCGCGCTGCTGCTGTCGGCCGCGAAGCACAAGGGCATCGACCTCTCCCCGGCGACCCTGCGCACGGCCCTCACCTCGACCGCCGACCACATCAAGGGTGTGCAGGCGTACGAGGAGGGCGCGGGCCTGATGAACATCGAGGACGCCTGGGACTCGATCCGCGACGGCGCCACCTCCCACGCGTACACGGTCAAGGCGCCGGTCGACACGGCGATCGACCAGTTCCTGAAGACCCCCGGCTACGGCACGGGCCTGTACGACCGTGAGGGCGGCCTCAAGGCCGGCCAGAAGAAGACGTACGAGGTCACCATCACCCGTACGTCCGGCGCCGACAAGGCGATCCGGCACGAGCTGCACTTCGAGAACAACGCGGGCGGCACGTTCCGGATCGTCGGCTCCGACGAGGTGAAGCTGCCGCTCAACCAGCCCGTCACCGTCAAGGTCCAGGCCGCGCCGAAGTCCGCGGGCATCAAGAGCGCGATCCTGGAGGTCGACGACCCGAGGACCGAGGGCATCGACAAGCAGGTCCTGAACACGGTCGTGGTCGCGGCGCCGCTGAAGTACACGTTCTCCGCGTCGGATTCGGTGCAGCGCAACAGCTCGCGGCACTACTACGTCACCGTCCCCGAGGGCGCGAAGACGCTGGAGGTCGCGCTGGGCGGGCTGAAGGACAAGAGCCAGACCCGGTTCATCGCCATCCACCCGTACGGCGTCCCGTCCGACCCGACGTCGACGATCAACTGCTACCCGAACTACTCCAACCCGGCCAACACCTGCCGCCCCGACCTGCGTTCCTACGCGGACCCGCAGCCGGGCGTGTGGGAGATCGAGGTCGAGTCGCGCCGTACGTCGCCGCTGCTCGACAACCCCTACGAGCTGGACGTCGCCGTGCTCGGCGCGGCCTTCGACCCGGAGACCGTGACCGTGCACGAGGCGAAGGTCGGCACCCCGGCCGCCGCCTCCTGGAAGGTGACGAACGGCTTCGCCGCGATCGACGGCAAGCTGGTGGGCGGTCCGCTCGGCTCGTCGAAGACGACCCGGCCGTCGATCAAGCAGGGTGAGACGCAGACCACCACGGTCGAGGTGCCCGCGGGCGCGAAGTCGCTGGACGTGGCCATCGGCCGCGTCTCGGACGCCGCCGCGGACCTGGACCTCGCGGTCTACGACGCCGCCGGCAAGCAGGTCGGCAGCTCCGCCGACGGCGACTCGGAGGAGTCGGTCTCCGTGCCCTCGCCGGCCGCCGGCACGTACACCGTCAAGGTCGTCGGCTACTCGGTGCCGGCCGGCACGACCGAGTACGACTACCAGGACGTGTTCTTCGCCCCCTCCCTCGGCAGCGTCACCGTCGACGGGTCGACGCCGGTGAAGCTCGGCACGGGCGACTCGGCGACGGTCTCGGGCAGCGTCACCGCCGCGGCGGCCGCGCCCGAGGGGCGTGAGTTCTTCGGCGAGGTCCAGCTGGTCAACGCGCGCGGGACGGCCGCGGGCGTGGGCAGCGTGAAGATCGAGAAGGTCGTGCCGTAGCGGCCCTCAGCGGTCGTACGGCATCGGAGGGCGGGTGTCCCGGCTGGGCGCCCGCCCTCGCTGTTTCCGTCCTCAGGTCACTCGCAGGGAAGGGTCGCCGACTCGGGCAGGGCGGCGGTGATCCAGGCGCGCTGGGGGGCGATCTCCTTCTCGCCGACGCTCCACAGGTCCGGCTGGGCCTGCCCGCGCGTGATCCCGACGAGGACGTGGTCGCCCGGCCGCAGCCGGGGGCCGGCGTCCTCGTCCATGGGGAAGACGATCCGGTCCCGGCCCTTGGCGGGCTTGTAGTAGCGGTCCACGTCGAGGGTGACGCGGTCCTGGCGGGCGCCGGGGACCGGTTCGACCTCCGCGACGGTGCCCTCGGCCACGAGCCGGGCGCAGGCGAGGTAACCGGCGTGGCCGGGCTTGGACTCCGCCTCGCCGCGCGCCGGACCGGCCGCGGTGTCGGCCGTCGACCCGGCCGAGTCCTGCCCCGACCCGTACCCGCCCTGCACGACGAGCCACCCCATGCCCACGACGACGGCGGCGGCCACGGCAGCGGCGAGCCCGCGCAGGACCAGGACGCGGGGCCGGGGCCGGTTCCGCCGCCCGGGCGGATCCCCGTCCGCCCGTGACCGGCCCACGGGCAGCCCCCTCACCGACGGGTCGACGACCGCCTCCGTGTCGCGCGCCAGGGTGTCTCCCAGGAGCTGCAGCTGTGACCGCAGCAACGCCACATCCGCCGCGGCCGCTCGGTGGGCCGTCATGAAGGTCGGGTCCCGGTCGGCGCCCTCCGGGAGTGGTTCGTCGGTGACTGCTGCCATCAGCGCGTCCATGCCGTCGTAACCGGCGTCGCGCCGGTCGTCGTCGTTCCGGGCGGTCACGTCACACCACCTCGTCCTCGTGCAGGCGGGCGCGCAGGGCCCGTACCGCCGTGTGCAGCCTGCTCTTGACCGTGCCCTCCGGGACGCCGAGCTGCTCGGCGATGGACCGGACCGGCAGGTCGGCGTAGAAACGCAGCACGACGACCTGCCGCTGGGCGTCGGGCAGCTCGTCCAGGCCCTGGGCGACGGCGACGGACAGCACGCTGGTGTCCTCGCCGGAGGGATGCGCCGGCTGCCGCAGGGCGGCCAGCCGCTCCCCGAGGCGCTCCTGGCGGCGCTTGGCCCGGTGCCAGTCCATCGCCAGGTTGGACGCGACCACCGCCGCCCACGCCGATACGTCCCGCGGCGCCTCCCGGCCGCTCGCGGCGCGCTCCAGCAGCCGCAGGCGGACCTGCTGCACCCCGTCCGGCAGGTCCGCCTGCGGCACCCCGCCCAGCGCGAGCACCGCCCGCACCCGGCGCTCCTGTGCCGCGTCCAGCGGATCGTCGCCGGTACCGGCGTGCGCCTCCCGGACGCGCCGGGCCCTTCCGCGCAGCAGCACAAGCCACCCCCCTCACCGTGTTTCTCCTACGACGCCGGCACGGCCCGGAACGTTCGGTCTTTTTTTCCGGCAGGGCGACAGAGGCGTACGTCACACTCCCGTGTGGCCGAGAGCAACAGGGGCAGGCGACCTTGCGGCGTATGCCCCCCGGCAAACGAATTTCTCCAGCTCAGCGGGGGTGGGCGCCGGACGTCCGCAACCATGGAACGGGACACGTCGTCCCACTCCCCGGGCAGACCGGGGAAAGAAGTGGACAGGCGGGCCTTGGTCGGCCGCATGATGGAAAAGCCTCGGCCAAGCAACGAGCACGTGAAGAGACGCAGGAGAGGGAGTCGCCGTGAGGGTCGGAATCGTCGGAGCCACCGGACAGGTGGGCACGGTCATGCGCAGGATCCTCACGGACCGGAACTTCCCGGTCACCGAGCTGCGCCTGTTCGCCTCGGCCCGTTCCGCGGGCACGCAGCTGGACGGCGTGACGGTGGAGGACGCGGCGACCGCCGACTACACCGGCCTGGACATCGTGCTGTTCTCCGCGGGCGGTGCCACGTCCAAGGCGCTGGCCGAGAAGGTCGCCTCCCAGGGCGCCGTCGTGATCGACAACTCCTCCGCGTGGCGCAGGCACCCGGAGGTGCCCCTGGTCGTCTCCGAGGTCAACCCGCACGCGATCGCGAACCGCCCCAAGGGCATCATCGCGAACCCGAACTGCACGACCATGGCCGCGATGCCTGTCCTGCGTCCGCTGCACGACGAGGCGGGCCTGGAGGCCCTGGTCGTCGCCACGTACCAGGCGGTCTCCGGCTCCGGCCTCGCGGGCGTCGCCGAGCTGCACGGCCAGACGCAGAAGGTCGTCGCCGAAGCGGACAAGCTGACGCACGACGGCGAGGCGGTCGACTTCCCCGAGCCGGGCGTCTACAAGCGGCCCATCGCCTTCAACGTGCTGCCCCTGGCCGGCAACCTCGTCGACGACGGTCTGAACGAGACCGACGAGGAGCAGAAGCTCCGCAACGAGTCCCGCAAGATCCTGGAGATCCCCGAGCTGAAGGTCTCCGGCACCTGCGTGCGCGTCCCGGTCTTCACCGGCCACTCCCTCCAGGTGCACGCCCGTTTCTCCCGCCCGATCACCCCCGAGCGCGCGACGGAGCTGCTGGCCGACGCCCCGGGCGTCGTCCTCACCGACATCCCGACCCCGCTCCAGGCCGCCGGCAAGGACCCGTCCTACGTCGGCCGCATCCGCCGTGACGAGACGGTGGACAACGGCCTGGCCCTGTTCGTCTCCAGCGACAACCTCCGCAAGGGCGCCGCGCTGAACGCGGTCCAGATCGCGGAGCTGGTGGCGGCGGAGCTGAAGGGCTAGTCCCTGCGCACCTCGTAGAGGAAACACCCGTACTCGACGGCCCGGACGTGGACGAGCGCCACGGCCGGGTCGTCGAACGCTTCCGCGAAGGCCTGCTCGAAGGTCTCCGGCTCCTCGACCAGCCGCCCGCCCAGGATGTGGCCCTCGGCGGAGTACCGGCGGACCGTCCGGTGGGCGTTGGTGAAGGGCAGGGCGGCGCCGGTGTCCGGGCCCGGGCAGTCGTCGGCGTGGACGAAGACCGGGCCCACCTCGTCGTACGCGCCGGGGTCGGCGCCCTTTTCCGCCGCCCAGCGGCGTAGCGGGGCGTAGGAGACCAGGGCGATGCGGTCGCCCGGCTCGCTGCGGCCCAGGCAGCAGCGCAGCGGTGCCCCGCCCTCGGTGTCGGTGAAGGGTGCCGTGGGGCGGCCCGCGTCGTCCGTCGTGCGGAGTTCCTTCAGGACGCGCGGGGCGATGGGTCGTGCGGTGTACGTCGTCGTCATGTTCCTCAGGCTCGCGCGCCCGGGTCCTCCGCACCGGCGGTATCCGGACGTCGTGCTGCTCCCGCCCCGGGCCGCCCGGCCCGTACGACCGCCGGCAGGGCCAGCAGCGCCAGCCCGCCGCCCACGCAGAGCACCGCCGTCGGGCCCAGGGCGTCGGCGACGCGGCCCCCGGTGAAGGCGCCCAGCGCGATCCCCGTGTTGAAGACACCCGCGAAGAGCGCCGACCCGGCCTCGCGGGCCCGCGGCGCGGCGGCCGACAGCCAGTTCTGGGCGGAGACCGAGACGCCCCCGTAGACCAGGCCCCAGACGACGAGCAGCAGCGTCGAGGCGGCGAGTGAGCCCGCCGCCGGGACCATCAGCAGGACGACCGTGCCCAGCCCGGCCGCGATGACCAGCAGGGCCCGGCGTGGGTCGCGGGCCGCCAGCCACCCGCCCGCGAACGTGCCGGCGACTCCGGCCAGGCCGTAGCCGAGGAGGAGGGTGCTGATCGTTCCCGCTCCCAGGCCGGGGACGCGTTCCAGCACGGGACGGACGTAGGTGTACGCCGTGAAGTGGCCGGTGACCAGCAGTGCCGTCGCCAGCAGGCCCCCGGAGACCACCGGCGTGCGCAGCAGGGCCGGGAACGTGCCGAGCCTGACGGGGCGTTCGGGCGGCAGCGGCGGCAGGGCGAGGGCCAGGGCTCCGGCGACGGCCACCGCGAGGACGGCCAGGGCGGCGAACGCCCAGCGCCAGCCCGCGAGTGATCCGAGGAGGGTGCCGGCGGGGACGCCCAGCACCGAGGCCACCGCTATCCCGCTGAAGATCAGCGCGGTCGCCCGGCCCGCCCGGTCCGGCGCCACCAGCCGGGTCCCCAGCCCGGCCGCGATCGCCCACACCCCGCCGATGCACACCCCGACCAGGGCACGGGCGAGCAGGAGGACGGCGATGTGCGGGGCCAGGGCGGACAGCACATTGGCGGCCGCGAGCAGGATGAGCAGCGCGCACAGCACCGTGCGCCGGTCGGCTCGGCGGGCCGCGACCGGCAGCAGGGGGGCGCTCGCCGCGGCGACCAGGCCGGGCAGGGTGACGGCGAGCCCGGCGGTGCCCGCGGAGACGTGCAGGCCGGTGCCGAGCGAGGTGAGCAGGCCGACCGGGAGCATTTCGGTGGTGACGACGGAGAAGGTGGCGGTGGCCAGGGCCAGGACGGCGGGCCAGGGGCGCGCCGTCCTGCCGGTGCCGGTCTCCGGCACGGTGGTCATGGAGGACGGGGAGCTCGTGGAGGGCATGCCTCCACCCTTTGGCGCGGCCCGCCCGGGAACAACAGCGAAGTCCTCACCCTTGCATGAGCGGGACTGATCGATCGGAACGGAGGGGAAACGGCCGTGGCGGGGCTGGAATTGCGTGAGCTGGAGTGCTTCCTGGTGCTGTCCGAGGAGCTGCACTTCGGCCGGACCGGGGAGCGGCTGTACGTCTCGCAGAGCCGGGTGAGCCAGTTGCTGAGCTCGCTGGAGCGCCGGGTGGGCGGCCGTCTGGTGCACCGCACCAGCCGCCGGGTCGCCCTGACGCCGCTCGGCGAGCGGTTCGTGCAGCGGCTGCGTCCGGCTTACGGGGGGCTGCGGGAGGCCGTGGACGACGCGCGGGCCGCCGCGCGGGGTGTCGAGGGCGCCCTGCGGATCGGTTTCCAGGGGACGGCGGACGCCGGGCTGACGGCGGCGGTGCGGGCCTTCAGGTCCGCGCACCCGGAGTGCGTGACGGACGTGGTGGAGATTCCGCTCGCCGATCCCTTCGGCGCCGTGCGCGGGGGCGCGGTGGACGCGGCCGTCGTCCTGCTGCCCGTCGAGGAGCCGGACCTGGTGCTGGGCCCGGTCTTCTCGAAGCGGCCCCAGACGGTCGCGGTCGGCCGGGACCACCCGTTCGCGTCCCTCGCGAAGGTGACCGCGGCTGAGGTCGCGGCGGCCCCGCTGGTCACGGCCGCTCCCCCGGCCCCCGCCTACTGGCGGGCCGCCCACGCCCCGTCCGCCGTGCCCGGACCGGCGGTGACCACCCTCCAGGAGGGCCTGACCCAGGTCGCCGCGGGCCGTGCGGCCATGCTGCTGTGCCGGCCCACGGCCGCGTACCACCGGCGCGAGGACGTGGTGTTCGTACCGGTGGAGGGCGTGCCCGAGTCGGCTCTCGGCCTCGTGTGGCACCGGGACGGGGAGACGGCGGCCGTACGCGAGTTCGCCCGGACCCTCGCCGGGCGAGGGGTATCCCTAGGAGACGCCCCGGTCGTCGCCTGATGCGAAGCTGCCGTGGAAAGATGGCGCAACCCACCCATACCGAGGAGATGACCGCGTGCCTGGCACAAACCTGACCCGCGAGGAGGCGCAGCAGCGGGCGAAGCTGCTCGCCGTTGACTCGTACGAGATCGAACTCGACCTCTCCGGCGCGCAGGAGGGCGGCACCTACCGGTCCGTGACCACGGTGCGCTTCGACGTCACGGAGAACGGGGCGGAGTCGTTCATCGACCTGGTGGCCCCGGCCGTGCACGAGGTGACCCTCAACGGGGACTCCCTCGATCCCGCCGAGGTCTTCGCGGACTCCCGGATCGCCCTGCGCGGCCTGCTGGAGGGCCGCAACATCCTCCGGGTGGTCGCCGACTGCGCGTACACCAACACCGGTGAGGGCCTGCACCGTTTCGTCGACCCGGTCGACGACCAGGCCTACCTCTACACCCAGTTCGAGGTGCCGGACGCCCGCCGGGTGTTCGCCAGCTTCGAGCAGCCGGACCTGAAGGCGACCTTCCAGTTCACCGTGAGGGCGCCGGAGGGCTGGACCGTCATCTCCAACTCGCCCACGCCCGAACCCCAGGACAGCGTCTGGGTGTTCGAGCCGACGCCGCGCATCTCGACGTACATCACGGCGCTCATCGTCGGCCCGTACCACTCGGTGCACAGCGTGTACGAGAAGGACGGCCAGTCCGTCCCGCTCGGCATCTACTGCCGTCCCTCGCTCGCCGAGTACCTCGACTCGGACGCCATCTTCGAGGTGACCCGGCAGGGCTTCGAGTGGTTCCAGGAGAAGTTCGACTACGCGTACCCGTTCAAGAAGTACGACCAGCTGTTCGTGCCGGAGTTCAACGCTGGCGCGATGGAGAACGCGGGCGCGGTCACCATCCGCGACCAGTACGTGTTCCGGTCGAAGGTGACGGACGCGGCGTACGAGGTGCGCGCGGAGACCATCCTGCACGAGCTGGCCCACATGTGGTTCGGCGACCTCGTGACCATGGAGTGGTGGAACGACCTGTGGCTGAACGAGTCGTTCGCCACGTACACCTCCATCGCCTGCCAGGCCGCCGCGCCCGAGTCGCGCTGGCCGCACTCGTGGACGACGTTCGCGAACTCGATGAAGACCTGGGCGTACCGGCAGGACCAGCTGCCCTCCACGCACCCGATCATGGCGGACATCCGCGACCTGGACGACGTACTCGTCAACTTCGACGGCATCACGTACGCCAAGGGCGCCTCCGTGCTGAAGCAGCTCGTCGCCTACGTGGGCGAGGACGAGTTCTTCCGGGGCGTGCAGGCCTACTTCAAGGCCCACGCCTACGGCAACACGCGCCTGTCCGACCTGCTGGGCGCGTTGGAGGAGACCTCCGGCCGCGACCTGAAGACCTGGTCCAAGCAGTGGCTGGAGACGGCGGGCATCAACGTGCTGCGCCCGGAGATCGAGACGGACGCGAACGGTGTCGTCACCTCCTTCGCCATCCGCCAGGAGGCCCCGGCCCTGCCCGCCGGCGCGAAGGGCGAGCCGACGCTGCGCCCGCACCGGATCGCCGTCGGCCTGTACGAACTGGACGACGACAGCGGGAAGCTGGTCCGGGACGAGCGGATCGAGCTGGACGTGGACGGCGAGCTGACCGCCGTACCGCAGCTGGTCGGCAAGCGCCGCCCGGCCGTGGTCCTGCTCAACGACGACGACCTGTCCTACGCGAAGGTCCGCCTGGACGAGCGGTCCCTGGCCTTCGTGACGGAACACCTCGGCGACTTCGAGTCCTCCCTGCCGCGCGCCCTGTGCTGGGCGTCGGCCTGGGACATGACCCGCGACGCCGAGCTGGCGGCCCGCGACTACCTCTCGCTGGTGCTGTCCGGCATCGGCAAGGAGTCCGACATCGGCGTCGTGCAGTCGCTGCACCGCCAGGTGAAGCTGGCGGTCGACCTGTACGCCGACCCGGCCGCCCGCGAGGCGCTGCTGGCCCGCTGGACCGACGCGACGCTGGCCCACCTGCGGGCGGCGGCGCCGGGCAGCGACCACCAGCTGGCGTGGGCGCGCGCGTTCGCCGCGACGGCCCGCACGCCCGAGCAGCTGGACCTGCTGGACGCGCTGCTGGAGGGCTCGCAGACGATCGAGGGCCTGGTCGTCGACACGGAGCTGCGCTGGTCGTTCGTGCAGCGGCTCGCGGCGGTCGGCCGGTTCGACGAGACGGAGATCGCGGGCGAGTACGACCGCGACCGTACGGCCGCCGGTGAGCGCCACGCCGCCACGGCCCGGGCGGCCCGTCCGACCCCGGAGGCCAAGGCGGAGGCGTGGGCGTCGGTCGTCGACTCCGACAAGCTGCCGAACGCCGTGCAGGAGGCGGTCATCGCCGGCTTCGTCCAGACCGACCAGCGCGAGCTGCTCGCCCCGTACACGGACCGCTACTTCGAGGTGGTCAAGGACATCTGGGAGTCCCGCTCCCACGAGATGGCCCAGCAGATCGCCGTCGGCCTCTACCCGACGATCCAGGTCTCCCAGGAGACCCTGGACAAGACGGACGCCTGGCTGGCCTCCGCCGAGCCGAACGCGGCGCTGCGGCGGCTGGTCTCGGAGTCCCGGGCGGGCGTGGAGCGCGCGCTGCGGGCCCAGCGGGCGGACGCGGCGGCGGAGTAGCCGCTCCCGTCGTTACGGCTGTGGGGGCGCCCGGCACTGTGCCGGGCGCCCCCGTTCGTGAGGGCAGCGGGCGGGGCCTTCGACGTCAGAGGCTGATGAAGGGAGAGTGCTCGATGAGCAGGAGCGCGCGCAGGTAGGAGCGGATGCGCGCCAGGCCGCGGAGTCGTGTCGGTACGGGTGCGGGCATGGTTCCCCCAGGAGTAAGGTACGTCTCGTGGCGTACCTCAGGGAAGGTACGCCACGAGACGTACCTTGTCGAGAGGTGAAGTGATGGCGTCGAGCGAACTGCCACACCCGCGTGCCGAGGAGCTGCAAGTGGGACCCATCCTTCTGGCGCTCGCGGACGAGAACCGGCGCCGGGTCGTGGCCGAACTCGCCGCACGGCCGGACGAGGAGCGGCTGTGCGCGTCCTTCGAGCTGCCGGTCGGCAAGTCCAGCCGCACCCATCACTGGCGAGTACTGCGCGAAGCGGGTCTGGTGTACCAGCGCGACGCCGGCAACAGGCTGTACATGCGCCTCCGCAAGGAGGATCTGGACCGCAGGTTCCCCGGCCTGATCCAGGCCGTCATCGCCGCGGACCGGAACCCGCGCTGACGTACGCCTCGGGCCTGCCGCCGCGCCCGGAGGAGGAAGGCCGCACCGCCCCCTCAGGAGCGAGGGGGCGCGGGGCCGCCGCCTTCCGCCGCGGCCCGATCTGCCCCGCCATCGTCGCCCCGAACGCCAGCGCCATGCCCGTCAGTTGCACCGGCGTCAGCGCCTGGCCGAGCGCCGCCCAGCCGACGACGGCCGCGGTCAGCGGGGAGAGCGGGCCGAGGAAGGTCACCTGGGTGGCGGTGAGACGGCCGATGCCGCGGAACCACAGCCAGTACGCGATCGCCGTGTTCGCGACGGCGAGGTAGAGGTAGCCGCCGACCGCCCGGCCGTCCAGCGCGGGCGGCGCGCCCTCGACGAGGAAGGCCAGGGGCGCGATGAGCAGGCCGCCCGCGGTCAGCTGCCAGCCGGTGAGGGCCAGCGGACCGACCCCCTGAGGCCGGCCCCACCGCTGGGTGAGCACCGTGCCGGCCGACATCGACACGGTGGCGGCGAGGGCCGCCAGCAGGCCGAGCGCGTCCAGCGTCCCGGCCGCCCGCAGGACGACGAGACTGACGCCGAACGCCGCCACGGCCCCGGTCAGCAGCGTGCGCCGGGTCGGCCGCTGCCCGAGCAGCAGCGCCGCGAGACCGGCCACGAACAGCGGCCCGGCCGAGCCGACGACCGCCGCCATGCCGCCGGGCAGCCGGTACGCGGAGAGGAACAGCAGCGGGAAGAAGGCGCCGATGTTCAGCGCGCCCAGCGCGGACGCCTTCCACCACCAGGCACCGCGCGGCAGCACCCGGGCGAGGGCGAGCAGCAGCAGACCGGCCGGCAGCGCGCGCATGAGGCCGGTGAACAGGGGGCGGTCGGCCGGGAGGAACTCGGTGGTGACGGCGTAGGTCGTGCCCCAGGAGACGGGGGCGAGCGCGGTGACGGTGATGACAGCCGGGCGGTAGGAGGCCATGGGAGGCACCCTTCGAAGTAGGTCGGTAGAAAGTAGCTTATCTCTAAGCAACTTTCCGTCAAGCTACTTTCTTGCGGGTGACCGAGTGGCGGCGGATACTCCTGCCATGAACGCACAACCCGAGCAGCGCACGGACCCCGTCGACGCGATCATCGGCCAGTGGGCGGCGGTCCGGCCCGATCTCGACACCCGGGCCATGGAGGTCTTCGGCCGGATCCACCGGCTCTCGCGCGCGATGAGCGACCGGGCGGAGAAGGCGTACGCCAGGTTCGGGATCTCGCGCGGGGAGTTCGACGTCCTGGCGACCCTGCGCCGCTCCGGGGAGCCCTACACGCTCTCGCCCCGCCAGCTCTCCGCGACACTGATGCTCACGACCGGAGGCATGACGGGGCGCCTGGACAAGCTGGAGCGCGCGGGCCTGCTGCGCCGCTCCCCCGATCCGCACGACCGGCGCGGCCTGCACGTCACGCTCACCGACAAGGGCCTGGAACTGATCGACGAGGCGGTCGGCGCCGGACTCGCCGTCCAGACGGAGGCGCTGTCCGGCCTCGACGCCGAGCAGGCCGGGCAGCTCTCGGGGCTGCTCAGGGAGCTGCTCCGGACGACGGAGGGCCGGCAGGACTGAGCCCGTGACGCGGCAGGCCGGCGCGGACGCCGGTTCCGGTTTCGGTGCCGGTGACGGTGCCGGTTTCGGTTTCGGTGCCGGCCCGCCGAAGCGCTACCCCACGTGGGCGGCGACGGCCGTCTCGATCGCCCCGGCGTCCGCCGCGTCGGCCGCCCACGCCGCGTACCCGTCGGGCCGCACCAGCACGGTCGTCCGGCGGTCGCTCGCCCAGCGCTCCACGGCCAGCCGGTCCTCACGGCCGGCCCCGGCCTTGTACGGCTCCGGGGTGATCAGCACGAACCGGCCGCCCCGCATCGCCTCGTGGAGGCGACCGCCTCCGGCCAGGGCGACGTCGGGGACGCGGTGGCCGGTGAAGCGGTGGGAGCCGCGGGGAGCGGGGTAGCGGTAACCGATGCCGGTGACCTGGCCGAGCGCCTTGCGGCGGGCCGGGCCGACGGTGTCGAGGAAGGCGGCGAAGGCGGTGCGCAGGGCGATCGTCCAGGGCCGCCCGGCCATGGCGGCGCGCACGATACCGCCGCTGCTGCGCAGCACCGACCTGCCGATGGGGTGGCGTTCGGCCTGGTAGGTGTCGAGGAGCGGGTCGGCCGCGTACCCCTTGACGACGGCAGCCAGCTTCCAGCCCAGGTTCGCCGCGTCCTGGAGGCCGGTGTTCATCCCCTGGGCACCGGCCGGGGTGTGGACGTGCGCGGCGTCCCCGGCGAGGAAGACACGGCCGACCCGGTACGCGGGCGCCTGCCGCTCGTCACTGTGGAAGCGGGACATCCAGCGCGGGTCGTGCATGCCGAAGTCACGGCCGAGCGCGCGCCGGGTGGTCTCCCGGATCTCGTCGAGTCCGACCGGCGCGTCGTCCGGGAGCTCGCGGCCACGGTCCCAGCAGACGACGCGGTGGTAGCCGTCGCCGAACGGGACGAGGAAGGCGAAGGCGTCGCCGACGGCGTCGAAGGTCAGCAATTCCCCGGGCTCCTCGGTCACCCGTACGTCCGCGAGCATGACGGAGCGGATCACCGAACGGCCGGGGAACGGCAGCCCGATCGCGTTCCGCACCGTGCTGCGCATCCCGTCGGCGCCGACGACGTACGCCGCGCGCAGTGCCTTTGAACCGCCGCCGGGCCCGCGGACCGCGACCGTCACGCCCTGTGCGTCCTGCGTCAGCCCGGTCACCTCGGTCTCGTACCGGAACGTGGCCCCGGCTTGAAGCGCCCGCCGTTCCAGGGCCTTCTCCACCTCGTACTGCGGCAGGACGAGGAGGTGGTTGAAGCGGGAGGGAAGCGTGGAGAGGTCGAGGCTGAGGCGGCCGTAGAGGCGGAACCGGCCGAGCCGCCGGCCCACCGCCTCCAGTTCCTCGGCCAGCCCTCGGGCGTCGAGCTGCTCCAGCGTGCGGGCGTGCAGGACGAACGCGCGGGAGAGGTTGCTGATCTTGTGCGGGCGCTTCTCGACGACGGTGACGGGGACGCCGGCGGTGGCCAGGTCACCGGCCAGCAGCAGACCGGTGGGGCCGGAACCGACCACGACCACGGTGCGGGTGATGTCGCTCATGTCGCTCATGTCGCTCATCAGAGCCTCCCTGTAGGCCAACACGTGTTGGTCAACGACCGTTGGTCAACGTGCGTTCGCCAACGCTTGTTCGCCAACGGTCGTTGACCAACGTAGAACCGCACTACGATCCCGTCAACACTTGTTGGCCTACGAGCGTTGACCTACGCTTGTTGGCATGCCTGACAGCAAGCCCACCGTCCCCTCCCGACGCTCCGACGCCACCCGCGCCGCGATCCTCGACGCCGCCCGCGAGCGTTTCGCCGCCGACGGCTACGAGCGCGCCACCATCCGCACCATCGCGCGGGACGCGGGCATCGACCCGTCCATGGTGATGCGGTACTACGGCAGCAAGGAGGGCCTGTTCGCGGCCGCCGTCGCCGTCGATCTGAAGCTGCCCGACCTGGGCCCGCTGCCCCGGGAGGAGGTCGGATCCGCCCTCGTGGCCCACTTCCTCGCCATGTGGGAGGAGAACGAGGTGCTCACGGCCCTGCTCCGGGTCGGCGCCACCAACCAGGCCGGGGCCGAGCGCATGCAGGGCATCTTCCAGGACCAGTTGCTCCCGGTCGCCCAGCAGGTGTGCCCCGACCCCGAGCAGGTCCCGGCGCGGGCCGCGCTCACCTCCACACAGCTGCTCGGGATGGCACTCGCCCGGTACGTCCTGCGCCTCCCGCCGGCCGTGGCGCTCAGCCGCCAGGAGATCGTGGCGTGGCTGGCGCCGACGGTGCAGCGCTATCTGACGGCACCGAATCCCTGACCCCGGCCCCGGCCCCGGCTCCGGCCCTGAGCACGTCCATGGCCCCGGCCCGCCGGAAAAGCCGAGGGCACCGCCCCGGTCGCCGTACGGCGGCGTGCGCGTACGTACGGCGGGGACGGCGCCCTCGGCAACAGGTGCGCGGCGGACTCGAAGCGAGCCCTGGTCAGGCCTTCGCGTCGGCCTTGGTGTCGGCCTCGCTGTCAGCCTTGGTCGCGATGTTGGAGCTGGTCGCGTCCTTCCGCTTGTGCGACTTGTCCCCGACCATCACCAGACCGGCGATGACCAGGTACAGCACGATCGGGGCCACGACGAAGAGGCCCAGCGTCTCGATGACGCTCAGGCCCGGGCCGGGGTCGTCACCGTCGTCGCGGGTGAGCGCGGAGGCGGGCGACGACATGAGCAGCATCATCAGCGTCGTACCGGCTGCCAGGGCGCCGGCTCGCAGGGCGTTCTTCTTGTCCACGGTGCCAAAAGTATCCAACGCCGGTTGGGGACGCGCGCCCGGGGTGCCGTAAGAGTCGTCTTCAAGGGCCGGACGGGTCGGGCGGTTGTCGCAGAACCTCGATGAGGGCGTGCAGCCGGGGTGACGCCGCCAGTTGCTCCAGCGTGACAGGACGCCCCTCCGCGTCGGCGATCGGCAGGCGCCAGTTCGGGTACTGGTCCCACGTTCCGGGGAGGTTCTGCGGGCGGCGGTCGCCCACCCCGTCCGGGAGCCAGACGCCGACCATGCGGGCCGGGGTGCGCAGCAGGAAGCGGTGGACGGCCTGGATCTCGGCCTCCTCGGAGGAGGTGTCGGTGCCGCCGGTGCCGTGCAGCAGGCCGAGGTGGGTGAGCAGGGCCAGCCACTCGCCGGTGTCGGCGGCGGCCTCGGCGCGCTCCTCCTCCAGCGGGCGGGTCAGCAGGCCCAGGCTGTCGCGGAGTTCGACGTGCTCGCCGGTGAGGCGGGCGGCCGTGGAGGGCAGGTCGTGGGTGGTGGCGGTGGCCAGGCAGTCGGCGCGCCAGCGGTCGGGGGGCAGCGGGCGGCCGTCGCCCTCCCAGTCGCGTTCGAACCACAGCACGGACGTGCCGAGCACCCCGCGCTCGCGCAGCGCCTCGCGCACGCCCGGTTCGACGGTGCCCAGGTCCTCGCCGATCACCAGCGCCCCGGCCCGGGAGGCCTCCAGGACGAGGACGGCGAGCATGGCCTCGGCGTCGTAGCGGACGTAGGTGCCCTCGGTCGGTGGCCGGCCCTGCGGCACCCACCACAGGCGGAACAGGCCCATGACGTGGTCGATGCGCAGGGCTCCGGCGTAGCGGAACAGGGCGCGCAGCAGCTCGCGGAAGGGGGCGTAGCCCGACTCGGCCAGACGGTCGGGACGCCAGGGCGGCAGGCCCCAGTCCTGGCCGCGGGCGTTGAAGGCGTCCGGTGGGGCGCCCACCGACATGCCGGCGGCGAAGTACTCCTGCTGGGCCCAGGCGTCGGCGCCGCCGGGGTGGACGCCGACCGCGAGGTCGTGCACGATCCCGACCGGCATCCCGGCCTCGCGCCCGGCGCGCTGCGCGGCGGTCAGCTGGGTGTCGGTGAGCCAGGCGAGCCGGGACCAGAAGTCCACCCGGTCCAGCAGCCCGTTGCGGGCCCGGACGGTCTCGGCCGAGCGCGGGTCGCGCAGGCCGGTCGGCCAGCGGTGCCAGTCCGAGCCGTGCACCTCGGCGAGCGCGCACCAGGTGGCGTGGTCCTCCAGGGCCTGGCCCTGTTCGGCGAGGAAGTCGCAGTAGGCGGCGCGTCTGCCGGGACCGAGCGGCACCTCGCACAGCAGCTCCAGCGCCTCCCGCTTGAGCTCCCAGACGGCGTCCCGGTCGATCAGCGCGCCCTTCTCCAGCACCGCTTCGCGCAGCCGGCCGGATCTCTCCAGCAGCGCGCGCAGCCGCTCGCGGTCCTCGACGTACGCGCATTCGGGGACGTCCTCGATCCGCAGGTGCACCGGGTCGGGGAAGCGGCGTGAGGAGGGGCGGTACGGGGAGGGGTCGGTGGGGGCACCGGGCACGGCCGCGTGCAGCGGGTTGACCTGGACGAAACCGGCGCCGAGCGACCGCCCGGCCCAGCCGGCCAGCTCGGCGAGGTCGCCCAGGTCTCCCATGCCCCAGGAACGGCGGGACAGCAGGGAGTAGAGCTGGACGAGGAGTCCGTAGGAGCGCCCGGTCGGGGTGGGCAGGCGGGCCGGGGCGACGACCAGGTGGGCGGTGGCGGTGCGGCCGTCGGGGACGGTGGCGGTCAGCCGGTGGACTCCGGGTGGGAGCTGCTCGGCCGAGGCGCGTGTCCCGCCCTGCTCGGTCTCGATGTGCAGCCGGCTCCCCTCGGGGAGCGCGGCCAGGGCGGCCGGGGGGCCGGAGCCCCAGCCGACCACCGTGGGCGGCAGCAGTCTGCCGCCCCGTTCCCGCTCCCGGGCGGCGAGCGCGGCGCGGACTGCGCCGGGCGTGCTCGCGTCCACGCCGAGAGCGGCCAGGGTGAGGGTGACCGCGGCGGCCGAGGCCGCGACCGTGCGGTCCGGGGACGGGCTGTACGAGGTGGCGACGCCGTGCAGTTCGGCGAGGCGGGACAGGTCCTCGGAAGGCGGTTCGGCCGGCCGGGGTGCGGTCATCTAGGACCTCGTGAAGTCCGGGACGAAGGCGGAGGGTTCGCTGGTCAGGGGGGCGGATTCGGCGAGCGGCGGCTCGCTGGTGAGGGGCTCGGCGTCGGGCAGCGGAGTCTCGCTGGTCAGCGGGGGCTCGGCGCAGGTGCTCTCGGAGCTGAAGACGCAGTAGTGGGGGTCTTCGTAGCGGGGATCGTCATAGTGGGGGTCGAGGTCGGCGGACGTGTCCGCCACGGGTTTGGACGGGGCCGGGAGCGGGAGGAAAGTCATCGCAGCCACGGGGGCCTCCTTGTCGGGTACGGCTTCAGCGGTTATCGCAGCCCTACCCAGTCGACGCGAAGGCAGACACCCCAGGCCGGACATCGTGCTCCTGCTCACATTCCGCTCGCCTCCACTCCTTCCAGATTCCGGCAAACAGGGCACAATGGCCACTCTCGTTGACACCTTCACCGGGCGGGTGGTGGGCTCGTTCTCCCGGTCGAACACACTCGGTCGAACACACCTGGAGGGGTGCCTGTGGGACTGCGGCGTGGGAAGCGGGCAGCGGCTCTCGCCGTCGCCGTCGTCGCCGGAACCCTCGGTGCCCCGCCCGCCGCGGTGGCGGCCCCGCCCGTCCCGGGCACGACCGCGACCCGCGCGCCCGACACCGCCGGACCCGACCTCTCCGTCTGGCCGCGCCCCCAGTCCCTGCGCGCGAACGGCGCACCGGTCGCGGTCACCGACGAGGTCGCGCTGATCACTGACCCGCCGGCCGACAAGTACGCCGTGGACGCCCTGCGCGAGCTGCTGCGGCAGGCCGGGGCCCGTCACCTCACGGACTCGGCCGGGCCCGGCGCGCTGGTCGTCCGGGCACGGACGGAGCCCGTCCGCCGGGACGACCGCCACGCCCTCCCCGCCGGGGGATACGAGCTGTCCGTGGGCGAAGGCGGCGTCTCCCTCACCGGCACCGGCGAGGACGGCCTGTTCCACGCGGTCCAGACACTGCGGCAGCTCCTGCGCCCCGACGGCACGATCACCGCCGCCGTCGTCCGCGACTGGCCCGGCACCGCCGTGCGCGGCGTCACCGAGGGCTTCTACGGCACCCCGTGGACGCACCGGCAGCGGCTGGGGCAGCTCGACTTCATGGGGCGCACCAAGCAGAACCGGTACCTCTACGCCCCCGGGGACGACCTGTACCGGCAGGCGCGCTGGCGTGAGCCGTATCCGGCGGCGCAGCGCACCGAGTTCCGGGAGCTGGCCGAGCGGGCGCGCCGCAACCACGTCACGCTCGGCTGGGCGGTGGCCCCGGGCCAGGCGATGTGTTTCGCGTCGGACGCCGACGTACGCGCGCTGACGCGCAAGCTCGATGCGATGTGGGCGCTGGGCTTCCGGGCCTTCCAGCTCCAGTTCCAGGACGTCAGCTACAGCGAGTGGCACTGTGACGCGGACGCCGACCGGTTCGGCTCCGGCCCCAGGGCGGCCGCGCGGGCGCAGGCCCGGGTGGCGAACGCGGTGGCCCGGCACCTGGCGGAACGGCACCCCGGCGCCCCCGCTCTGTCGCTGATGCCGACCGAGTACTACGAGGACGGCACGACCGACTACCGGCGGGCCCTGGCGAGCACGCTGGAGCCGGATGTCGAGGTGGCGTGGACGGGCGTCGGGGTGGTGCCCCGCACCATCACGGGCGGTGAACTGGCCGACGCCCGGGAGGCGTTCCGGCATCCGCTGGTCACGATGGACAACTACCCGGTCAACGACTACGAGCCCGGCCGCCTCTTCCTCGGCCCCTACCGGGGGCGTGAGCCGGCCGTCGCCACCGGCTCGGCCGCCCTGCTCGCCAACGCGATGCAGCAGCCCGAGGCGTCCCGCATCCCCCTGTTCACCGCCGCCGACTACGCCTGGAACCCGCGCTCGTACCGCCCCGGGGAGTCCTGGCGCGCCGCGATCGCCGACCTGGCGGGCGGGGACCGCCGCCGCGAGGAGGCCCTGGCCGCGCTCGCCGGGAACGACGCGTCGTCGGTCCTCGGCGGGGAGGAGTCGGCGTACCTGCGCCCGCTGACCGAGGCGTACTGGCGGGCGCGTACGGCGGGTGACGCCGAGGCGGGCGGTCCCGCGGACCGCACCGGGGCGGGCAGGGCCGGAACGAGTGCCCCCGGGGCGGGCGGTGACGCGGCGCGGCGCCTGCGCGAGGCGTTCACGGTGCTGCGCGAGCTGCCCCGGCGGCTGACGGGCACCGCCCTCGCCCCGGAGGTCGCCCCCTGGTCGCGGCAACTGGCGCGCTACGGCGAGGCGGGCACGGCCGCGCTCGACATGCTCGACGCGCAGCGCGCCGGGGACGCGGCGGCGGCCTGGACGGCGTACCGCCGGCTCGGCGCGCTGCGGGCCCGGCTGGAACCGGCACCGGTCAAGGTCGGCACGGACGTCCTGGATCCCTTCCTGCGGCGGGCCCAGAAGGCGTACGAGGCCTGGTCGGGCATCGACCACGAGCCGCCCCCCAACCCCGGCGACCCGGGCGACGGCCGCACCCTGCGCTTCCCGCGCCCCCGGTCCCTGGCGGCCGTGACGGCCCTCACCGACCCCGGTGCCGAGGGCGACGTCGAGGTCCACGTACCGGGCCGCGGCTGGCGGCGGGCCGGCCGGCTGGCCGCTTCGGGCGCGACCGAGGTGCGGGCCGGGCAGCGGGTGGACGCCGTACGGGTCACCGGTCCCGCGTCGTCGCGCGTGCGTCACCTGGTCCCGTGGTTCGCGGACTCCCCCGCCACCTTCCTGGAGCTGACGCGCGACCGGGTGGACACCGAGACCGGCAGGACGCGGCGGCTGACGGCCGGGCTGGGCTCGCTGCGTCCCGCCGACGCCCGCGGCAGGCTCACCGTCGAGGCACCCGAGGGCGTGCGGGTGAAGGTGCCCAGGACCGAACTCGCCGTGCCGCGCGGCACGAAGGTGGAGGTCCCCGTCGAGGTGACGGTGGAGCGCGGTGCGCCGCAGCGGTCCTACGACATCCGGCTGGGGTTCGCGGGAGCGGCCCGCACGCTCACCGTCCGGGCCTTCCCGCCCACCGGCGGACCCGACCTGGCCCGCACCGGAACGGCGCGCTCCTCGGGCGACGAGACGCCGGACTTCCCCGCGTCGGCGGCGAACGACGGCGACCCGGAGACCCGCTGGTCGTCCCCGGTCGACGACGGTGCCTGGTGGCAGGTCGAGCTGCCACGCCCGGCACGGCTGGGGCGGGTCGTGCTGCGCTGGCAGGACGCCCATGCCTCGGCGTACCGCGTCCAGGTCTCGCCGGACGGCCGCCGCTGGCGCACGGCGGCGGCGGTACGGGACGGCCGGGGCGGCCGGGAGAGCGTCCGCATGGACGAGCGCGACGTGCGCTTCGTACGGGTGCAGGGCGACGAGCGGGCCACGCCGTACGGGTACTCGCTGTGGTCGGTGGAGGCGTACGCCGTCACGGACTGAACCCACCTCCTCGGGCCGGGGTCCCAAAATCGATCGGCGTGGCTATTCACTCAGTACATATACTGAGTACATAATGATCGGCATGAGCACCCGCCACATCCTGCTGGGCCTGCTCGCCACGGGTCCCAGCCACGGCTACGACCTCAAGCGACGCCACGACGAACGTTTCCCGCAGGCCCGCCCGCTGGCCTACGGGCAGGTCTACACGACCCTCCAGCGCCTCGTCC
>NZ_WWIQ01000049.1:63963-111376 GCF_009862985.1 Streptomyces sp. SID5464
TGTACCGCGCCACGGACGAGGGGACGCGCGAACTGTCCCGGTGGGCCGGGGAGATCACGCCGCCCGCGCCCTTCGTGGCGAACGAGATCTTCGCCAAGGTCGTCGTGGCCATCCTCTCGGGCGGCGACCCCGCCGCGTATCTGAGCACCCAGCGCGCCGCCCACATGGAGCGGATGCGGCAGCTCACGGCCCTCAAGGCCGCGCAGGGCGCGGATCTGGCGACCGTGCTCTCGGCGGACTACGCCCTCAACCACCTCGACGCCGACCTCCGCTGGATGAGCACCACGGCGGCCCGGCTCACCACCCTGACCGCGGAGGTCGACGCAGCATGAGCAAACCCGTGCCTCTCCTCTCGGCGAGCGGCCTCACCAAGGCGCACGGCAGGACGCCCGCCCTGCGCGGCGCGTCCATCGACCTGCACCCTGGGGAGATCCTCGCCGTGACCGGCGCGAGCGGCAGCGGGAAGTCGACGCTGCTGCACTGCCTGGCCGGCATCGTCCGGCCCGACGAGGGCTCGGTGACGTACGACGGCCGGCGGCTGGCGGACCTGCCCGAGAAGCGGCTGAGCGAGCTGCGGCGGACCGAGTTCGGCGTCGTGTTCCAGTTCGGGCAGCTCATCCCTGAGCTGACGGCCCTGGACAACGTCGCCCTGCCACTGCTGCTGGCCGGCACCGCCCGCGCCCGGGCCCGGAGCCTGGCCGGTGAGTGGCTGGAGCGGTTCGGCGTGCGCGGGCAGCAGGACCTGCGGCCGGGCGAGATGAGCGGCGGTCAGGCCCAGCGGACCGCGCTGGCCCGGGCCCTGGTCACCGGCCCGAAGGTCGTCTTCGCCGACGAGCCGACGGGGGCCCTGGACTCCCTCGCCGGCGAACAGGTCATGACGGCCCTGGTCCACACGGCCCGCGAGTCGGGCACGGCGGTCCTGCTGATCACCCACGACGCCCAGGTGGCGGCGTACGGGGACCGGGAGGTCCAGCTGCGGGACGGGGCCGTGGCGCCGCTGGGGGTGACGGCATGAGGTCCCTGCGTGCCGATCTCCGCCTCGCCTGGGAGCTCACCCGTGGTTCCGATCGCCGGGAGTGGTGGCGGGTGACGCTGACGGCGACGGGCGCCGCGCTCGCGACGGGGTTCGCGCTGGCCGCCGTCACCCTGGCCGCGCTGCGCGGCAGTTACCGGATGTCCGCCGGCGCGGGCCTGCTGGACCAGCCCGGCACCCGGTCCGGCGTGATCGTCGGCCTGCTGCTCCTGCTCGTGCCGGTGCTGGGGTTCCTCGGCCAGTGCGCCCGGATCGGCGCCGTGCACCGCGACCGGCGGCTCGCCGGGTTGCGGCTGGCCGGGGCGACGCCCTGGCAGGTGCGGCGGATCGCCGCGCTGGAGACCGGGCTGGCCTGCCTGCTGGGCTCGGCGGTCGCCACCGTCCTCGCGGTGCTGCTCCTGCTGCGACAGTGGGACCGGCCGACCGTCCTGGCCTGGGTGGGCATCGCCCTGGTCGCCGTCGCCGTACCGGTACTGGGCGCGACGGCGGGCGCGCTGGCGCTGCGCCGGGTCGTGGCCTCCCCGCTCGGCTGGGTGCGCCGGGTCGGGCCGCGCACCGGACGGGGGCCCGGGCTGCTGTTCCTGGCCGGGGTCCTGCTCGTCGCGGTGCTGGCGCTGCTGACCGCGGGCACCACGTCCCCGGCGGCCTCCAACCGGCCGGGCGGCGGGTTGCCGCTGACGGTGGCGGGCGTGGTCCTCGCGGTCGGCGCGGGCGCGGTGTGGCTCTCCGGGGCCACCGCGAAGGCGACCGGGCGGATCCTCGCGGTCCGGGCCCGGTCGGCGGCGACGCTGATCGCGGCGGAGCGGCTGCGCGACGACCCCTGGTCGGCCGCCCGCACGCATGCCGCGGTGCTGCTGGTGACGGCAGTCGGGACCGCCTTCATGGGCGTCCGGCAGGTGCTGGGCGACGTGGTGCGCACCCGGAACTTCTCCGAACCCGCGTCCTACTACACCACCGGCCTCGACCTCACCGGCGCCGCCATCGCCATCGCCTTCGCGATCACCCTGTCCGGTCTCGCCGTCGGCAGCGCCGAGTCCCTGGCCACCCGCCGCCGGGGCCTGGCCGCGCAGGCCGCCGCCGGGGTGCCGCGCACGGTGCTCGGCCGGGCCCTGCTGCTGGAGACCGCGCTGCCGCTCGCCCCGGCCGTGCTGCTGTCGGGCATGGGCGGGCTGGCCATCGGCACGTGGTACGCCCTGCTCGCCGGCCGTCCGGTGCCCTGGGCGATCTCCCTGGTACCGGTCGCCGTCTACGCCGCCTGCCTGCTGGCCGCGGCCGGCTCGCTGCCCCTGCTGCGCCGCGCGGTACGCCCCGGGGAGCTGCGGTACGCGTAAGCGCCCTCCTCACGACCGGCCGGCCCGGGGGAACGGGGGTTCCCCGGGCCGGTCGGCCGGCCGCACGCGGCAATACGAAGGCCCGGATCCTCGTCAGGCGGAAATGCCGTCGATCCGGGCCAAGGCGTCGTCCGCGCCGTACGGCTGCAAGTACGGCAGCCAGCGCGGATCCCTATGCCCGGTCCCGATGATGCGCCAGGCCAGGCCGGAGGGCGGAGCGGGTTTGTGGCGCAGCCGCCAGCCGATCTCGAAGAGGTGACGGTCGGCCTTCACGTGGTTGCAGCGGCGGCAGGACGCCACCACGTTGTCCCAGACGTGCTTGCCCCCGCGGCTGCGCGGGATGACGTGGTCGACGCTGGTTGCGACGCCACCGCAGTACATGCACCGGCCCCCGTCACGGGCGAACAGCGCCCGGCGGGTCAGTGGAACGGGCCCCCGATAGGGAACCCGGACGAATCGCTTGAGCCGGACCACGCTGGGTGCGGGGACTGTGACGGTCGCGCTGTGCAGATAGGCGCCGGACTCCTCGAGGCATACGGCCTTGTTCTCGAGGACGAGGACGAGCGCGCGGCGGAGCGGTACGACACCTAGCGGCTCGTACGACGCGTTGAGGACCAGGACGTGCGGCACGGATGCCTCCTTGGACGCCGGCGGCGCGTGGCTCGCGCCGGGACGATTCGTAGTCAGTCTCCCCTCATGCCTGGTGATAGCGCCACCATGTCCCCGTAACGGGCTGGGAGTGTTTTCGACCACATCTGATTCATCCCCCGGATCATGGCCTGTTCAAGCCCAGGTGAGCACGGTCTCTCCTTCACACATCCCGCGGGAGCACACACAATGCCCCGTTAGTGTGGTGGTTCTGCCCCTTCGGTGACCCAGTCGTGACCTTGACCCCCCTGAACCACCGCACCGGGGCAGACCGCTGCACCTGGAGGTACCTGCCGTGTCCTTGTCCGTTGCGGACGCCGTCCTGCTGGCCGCCGGCCCGTCGCCGTCGCCGACCCCCTCGGAGTCGGAGACCCCGAGAGTGCCCTCGTTCCAGGACGCCCAGGAGAGCGCCACGAACGCCGCCGGCTGGGTCGAGCAGAACTGGTCGACGTGGCTCGCGATCGGCCTGAGGGTCCTGCTCATCGTGGTGGTGGCGGCCGTACTGCGGGTCGTCGTCCGGCGCGCGATCACCAAGCTGATAGACCGGATGAACCGGACCGGCCAGTCCGTGGACGGCTCCGGGCTCGGCGGGCTGCTGGTCAACGTCGAGCGCCGTCGCCAGCGCTCGCAGGCGATCGGCTCGGTGCTGCGCTCGGTGGCGTCGTTCCTGATCATCGGCACGGCCGCGCTGATGGTCCTGGGCACCTTCCAGATCAACCTGGCCCCGTTGCTGGCCTCGGCCGGTGTCGCCGGTGTCGCGATCGGCTTCGGCGCCCGCAACCTGGTCACGGACTTCCTCTCCGGCGTCTTCATGATCCTGGAGGACCAGTACGGCGTCGGCGACACCATCGACGCGGGCGTCGCCTCCGGAGAGGTGATCGAGGTGGGCCTGCGTGTGACCAAGCTGCGCGGCGACGGCGGCGAGATCTGGTACGTCCGCAACGGCGAGGTCAAGCGCATCGGCAACCTGTCCCAGGGCTGGGCGACGGCCAATGTCGACGTCACCGTCCATGCCGGCGAGGACCTGGACAAGGTGAAGGCGACGCTGGACGAGGTCGCCGGGAAGATGAGCGCCGAGGAGCCCTGGAACGAGCTGCTGTGGGGCCCGATCGAGGTCCTCGGCCTGGACAGCGTCCTGCTGGACTCCATGGTGGTGCGCGTCTCCGCCAAGACCATGCCCGGCAAGTCCCTGACCGTGGAGCGCGAACTGCGCTGGCGCATCAAGCGGGCGTTCGACGCGGCGGACATCCGGATCGTCGGCGGGGCCACGGCCCCGGTGGAGGAAGCCCCCGCCGACCCGACGGCGGGCATGGCGGCCCCGTCGGTGTACGCGAACTCGGCGTCCCCGCAGTCGGCGGCGGCGTCCCCGCTCACGCCCGTCGCACCGCCGACGAGCACCACGAAGTAACCGTCACCAAGAGGGGCGGCACCCGGATCACCCGGGTGCCGCCCTTTCGCGTGCCCGGGTAACGACCGCGTTGCCGGGCCCGTCCCCTCTTGACGCCCGCCGGGCGCCGGGCTTACGTTCCTCCCCACCGATAGGAAAGTTTCCTAACAGTGGGTCGGAGACCGGTCGCCCGATGGACTTCCCCGCCGGATCACTGAGAAGCTGAGCAGCCGAAGGGCAGGTGTGGACACGCATGGCAGGAACCGCCGGAACGCCGGGCACCCCGCGCGTCCTGCGCGCCATGAACGACCGGGCCGCCCTGGACCTGCTGCTGGAGCACGGGCAGCTGTCCCGCACCCGGATCGGCAAGCTCACCGGCCTGTCCAAGCCGACCGCCTCCCAGCTCCTGGCCCGCCTGGAGGCCGCGGGCCTCGTCCTGGCCACCGGCACCACCGAAGGCCGGCCGGGCCCGAACGCCCAGCTGTACGAGGTCAACCCGGCGGCCGGTTACGCCGCCGGACTCGACGTCACCCCCCACCGGATCCTCGCCGCCGTCGCCGACATCACCGGCCGTACGGTCGGGCGCCACGAGCTGCCCACCCCCGGCCGACGCACCGGCACCCCCGTCGTCCAGCAGGTCACCGACGCCCTGGACGGCGCGGTGAAGGCGGCGGGCCTCGCCCGGGACGACGTCCACCGGCTCGTCATCGGCACACCCGGCGCCTTCGACCCCACCACCGGCCGCCTGCGCTACGCCTCGCACCTCCCCGGCTGGCACTCCCCCACCCTCCTGGACGAACTCGCCGCGGCCCTGCCGATGCCGTTCGAGTACGAGAACGACGTCAACCTGGTCGCGCTCGCCGAACAGCGGCTGGGCGCGGCCCGGGGCCACACGGACTTCGTGCTGCTGTGGAACCAGGAGGGCCTGGGCGCCGCCCTGGTCCTGGGCGGCCGGCTGCACCGCGGCTGGACCGGCGGCGCCGGCGAGGTCGGCTTCCTGCCGGTGCCGGGCACGCCCCTGGTCCGCCAGGTCACCAAGGCCAACAGCGGCGGCTACCAGGAGCTGGCCGGCTCCCAGGCCGTCCCCAGGCTGGCCCGCGAACTCGGCATCGAGGACATCCCCCCGGGCCCGTACGCCGAGGCCGCCGCACACCTGGTGGCCCGGGCCGCCGAGGCCGACGACGAACCGCACCGCCACCTCCTGCGGACCTACGCGACCCGGCTGGCCACCGGTCTGGCCTCCCTCGTCTCGGTCCTCGACCCCGAGCTCGTCGTGCTGAGCGGCGCGTCCCTCACCTCGGGCGGCGAGGCGCTGCGCGCCCTCGTCCAGGCCGAGCTGGAGGAACTGGCCGCGTCCCGCCCGCGCCTGGTCGTGGGTGACGTCCGTGAACACCCCGTGCTGCGGGGCGCGCTGGAGAGCGCGCTCGCGACCACGCGCGACGAGGTCTTCGACACCTCCCGCTGAACCCACCCCCCTCCCCCGGTATTTCCCTTCTTCCCCGTACCTCAGGGAGCTCCGCCATGCCCGGAACATCCAGAAAAGCGACCTTCGCGCTCGCCGCCTCCGCCTGCCTCGCCCTCCTCGCCACCGCGTGCACCGGCCAGTCGGACGCGGGTACGAGCGACGACGCGTCCAAGGAGACGACCCTCAACTTCTGGCACGCCTGGAGCGCGCCGTCGGAGGTGAAGGCCGTCAAGGACCTGGTCGCAGGCTTCGAGAAGACGCACCCCACCATCCATGTGAACGTCGTCGGCAACATGACCGACGACAAGATCAACCAGGCCCTGCGCACCGGCGGCGGCAAGGCTCCGGACGTGATCTCGTCCTTCACCACGAACAGCGTCGGGAGGTTCTGCTCGTCCGGTGCCCTGGTGGACCTCAACCCGTTCTTCGAGAAGTCGGGCATCGACCCGGAGAAGACCTTCCCGAAGGCGATGAACGAGTACACCCAGTTCGAGGGGGACCGCTGCGCGGTGCCCCTCCTCGGCGACGCGTACGGCCTCTACTACAACAAGACGGCGTTCAAGAAGGCCGGTATCGCCGCCCCGCCGAAGACCTGGTCCGAGTTCGAGGAGGTCGCAAAGAAGCTGACGATCCCCCAGGGCGACTCCTACGAGCAGCTCGGCTTCATGCCGAACTACCACGGCTGGGAGACCACCACCGAGCACTACCTCGGCCAGTTCTCCCCCACGTACTTCGACAAGGACGGCAAGTCGAACGTCGCCGAGGACCCGGCCTTCGCACAGGCCTTCAGGGTCCAGAAGAAGCTGGTCGACGCCCTCGGCGGCTACCGCAAGCTGGAGACCTACCGCTCCGGGCTCGGCGACGAGTGGGGCCCCAAGCACCCCTTCCACACCGGCCAGGTCGCCATGCAGCTCGACGGCGAATGGCGCCTGGGCATGGCCCTGGACACCAAGCCGAAGTTCGACATCGGCGTGGCCCCGCTGCCCGTCCCCGACGACCAGGCCGACCAGTACGGCAAGGGCTACATCACCGGCACCATCGCCGGGATCGCCGCGACCAGCACGAAGCAGAACGCGGCCTGGGAGCTGGTGAAGTACATGACCACCGACACGGACGCGGTGGTGAACTTCTCCAACGCCATCCACAACGTGCCCTCGACGCTCGCGGCCCTGAAGTCCCCGAAGCTGAAGTACGACCCGCGCTTCAAGACGTTCCTGGAGATCGCCGCGAACCCGGACTCCACCACCGCCCCCGCCTCCGTCAACGGCGGCGTCTACCTCACCACGATCCAGGAGTTCGGCTACGCCTACGAGAGCGGCAAGGCCACCGACCTGAAGAAGGGCCTTCGGGACACCGCCCGGCAGATCGACACGGACATCGCGCAGGCGAAGTAGGCCATGAGCACCCATACTCTGCGCGCGAAACACCGCCGCTCGACGCTCCGCACCCTCGCCTTCCTCTCCCCCTGGCTGATCGGCTTCTCGGTCTTCTTCGCCTACCCCCTGGTCTCCACCGTCTACTTCTCCTTCATGCACTACGACGGCTTCCGGCCGCCCGCCTGGACCGGCACGAAGAACTGGACGTACGTCTTCGAGCACTACCCCTTGTTCTGGCCCGCCCTGCGCAACACCCTGTGGCTGGTCCTCGTCATGGTCACGCTCCGGGTCGCCTTCGGCCTGGGCGTGGGCCTGCTGATCACCAAGATCAAGACGGGTACGGGTGTCTTCCGCACCCTCTTCTACCTGCCGTACCTGGCCCCGCCCGTGGCGGCCACCATGGCCTTCGCCTTCCTCCTCAACCCCGGCACGGGCCCGGTCAACTCCCTCCTGGAGAGGACCGGGCTCCCCGCCCCCGGCTGGTTCAACGACCCCACCTGGTCGAAGCCGGCCCTCACCCTCCTGGCCCTCTGGGGCATCGGCGACCTGATGGTCATCTTCATGGCCGCGCTGCTGGACGTGCCGAAGGAGCAGTACGAGGCGGCGGAACTGGACGGCGCGACACCCTGGCAGCGCTTCCGCTACGTCACGCTCCCGAACATCTCCCCGATCGTCATGTTCGCGGTCGTCACCGGCGTGATCCAGACCATGCAGTACTACACACAGCCACTGATCGCCGGGAAGGTCGCCTCGGGCGTGATCCAGGGCGCGGGCACCCAGTTCGAGCCCGGCTACCCGGACAAGTCCACGCTCACCCTCCCCCAACTCGTCTACAACCTGGGCTTCCAGCGCTTCGACTACGGCTCCGCCTGCGTGGTCGCCCTGATCCTCTTCGCCCTCTCCATGGCCTTCACCGCGCTGCTGATGCGCCGCAAGGGCGGTCTGATCCAGGCAGGTGAACGATGACGCAACTACTGGACAAGCCACTGGTGCTGAAGGCACCGCCCTCCCCCGCGGAACGCACGGCCCACCGCAGGGCGTTCCTGGAGTGGATCGCGATCCACTCCCTGGGCGTCGCGGCAGCCCTCTTCTTCACCCTCCCCTTCCTGTTCGTCCTGCTCACCTCGCTCATGAGCGACAGCCAGGCACTCAGCCGCGACCTGATCCCGCACACCTGGGAATGGGACAACTACCGCAGGGTCTTCGACACCCCGGGCTTCCTCACCTGGTGGCGGAACACCCTGTGCTACGCGGTCCTGGGCACGGCGCTCACCGTGATCTCCTCGATCCCGGTGGCCTACGCCCTCGCGAAGTTCCGCTTCCGGGGCCGAAACCTGGCCCTGATGCTGGTCATCTCGATGATGATGCTGCCGCCGCAGGTGATCATCATCCCGATGTACCTGTTCTGGGCGAAGCAGCTCGACCTGTCCGGCACGCTCTGGCCGCTGATCATCCCCATGGCGTTCGGCGACGCGTTCTCGATCTTCCTGCTGCGCCAGTTCCTCACCACGATCCCCGACGAGTACCTGGACGCGGCCAAGGTGGACGGCTGCGGCGACCTGCGCGCCCTCCTGAAGGTCGTGCTCCCGATGGCGAAACCGGGCATAGCCGCAGTGGCCCTCTTCCAGTTCTTCTACGCGTGGAACGACTACTTCGGACCCCAGATCTACGCCTCGGAGAACCCGGGCGCCTGGACCCTGTCCTACGGCCTGGAGTCGTTCAAGGGCGCCCACCACACCGACTGGAACCTCACCATGGCCGCCACCGTGCTGGTGATGGCCCCCGTGATCCTCGTGTTCTTCTTCGCCCAGAAGGCGTTTGTCGAGGGTGTCACGCTCACCGGCGTCAAGGGTTAGCTCACCGGCGCAAAGGTCAGACGCAAGCAAAGGGTTGGACGCAATGAAACTCACCGTGGTCGGCGGAGGCTCGACCTACACCCCCGAACTCGTGGACGGCTTCGCCCGCCTGAGGGACACCCTGCCCGTCGAGGAACTGGTCCTGATGGACCCGGCGCAGGACCGCCTGGACCTGGTGGGCGGCCTCGCCCGCCGCATCCTCGCCCGCCAGGACCACCCCGGCCGCATCACCACCACGACCGACCTCGACCAGGCGGTCGACGGCGCGGACGCGGTACTCCTCCAACTCCGCGTCGGCGGCCAGGCGGCCCGGGAACAGGACGAGACCTGGCCCCTGGAGTGCGGCTGCGTGGGCCAGGAGACGACCGGCGCCGGCGGCCTGGCCAAGGCCCTGCGCACGGTCCCGGTGGTCCTGGACATCGCGGACCGGGTACGCCGCACCAACCCCCACGCCTGGATCATCGACTTCACGAACCCGGTCGGCATCGTGACCCGCGCCCTGCTCCGGGCGGGCCACAAGGCGGTGGGCCTGTGCAACGTGGCGATCGGCCTCCAGCGCAAGTTCGCGGGCCTGCTGGGCGTCGAGCCCCCGGAGGTCCACCTGGACCACGTGGGCCTCAACCACCTCACCTGGGAAACGGGCGTACGCCTCGGCGGCCCCGAAGGCGAGGACGTCCTGCCCGGACTCCTGACCCGGCACGGCGACAGGATCGCGGCGGACCTGCGCCTCCCCCGCGCCCTGCTCGACCGCCTGGGCGTGGTCCCGTCGTACTACCTGCGCTACTACTACGCGCACGACGAGGTCGTACGAGAACTCGGGACGAAGCCGTCCCGCGCGGCCGAAGTGGCGGCCATGGAACGCGAGTTGCTGACCCTGTACGCCGACCCGTCCCTGGACGGGAAGCCGGCCCTGCTCGCCGAACGGGGCGGCGCCTACTACTCGGAGGCGGCGGTCGACCTGGCGGCGGCCCTGCTGGGCGGCGGCGGCACCCCCTACCAGGTGGTGAACACGTACAACCGGGGCACGCTCCCGTTCCTCCCCGACGACGCGGTGATCGAGGTGCAGGCGGCGGTGGGCGCGAAGGGGGCGTCCCCCCTCCCGGTCCCGTCCGTGGACCCCCTCTACGCGGGCCTGATGGCGAACGTGACGGCCTACGAGGACCTGGCCCTGGAGGCGGCCCTGCACGGCGGCCGGACCCGCGTCTTCCGGGCCCTCCTCTCGCACCCCCTCATCGGCCAGTACGAGTACGCCGAGGCACTCACCGACCGGCTGATCGCACACAACCGGGAGCACCTCGCGTGGGCCTGACCGCACGTGTCCTCGCCATCGACGCCGGCAACAGCAAGACGGACGTCGCGATCGTGACGGCGGACGGAGAGGTCCTTTCCACGGCACGCGGGGGCGGCTTCCGGCCACCCGCGGTAGGCCTGGACGCGGCGATGGACACCCTGACCGACACGGTCGCCCAGGCCCTTTCCACCGCCGGTCTCCCCTCCGTCGACCACGTCTCGGCCTGCCTCGCCAACGCCGACTTCCCGGTCGAGGAGGACCAGTTGGCGGCCGCTCTGCACGCGCGCGGCTGGGGCCCGACGGTGACGGTCCGGAACGACACCTTCGCCGTCCTGCGGGCCGGTGTGACGGAACCCCGCGGTGTCGCGGTCGTCTGCGGCGCGGGCATCAACTGCGTCGGCATGCGCCCCGACGGCCGCACGGCCCGCTTCCCGGCGCTCGGCAGGGTCTCGGGCGACTGGGGCGGCGGCTGGGGCCTGTCGGAGGAGGCGCTGTGGCACGCGGCTCGCGCGGAGGACGGCCGTGGCGATGCCACGGCCCTGGCCCACACCCTCCCCGCCCACTTCGGCCTGCCCTCCATGTACGCCCTCATCGAGGCACTGCACCTGGGCGACATCGAGCAGCCCCGTCGCCACGAGCTGACGCCGGTCCTCTTCGCGACGGCGGCGGACGGCGACCCGGTCGCCCGCGCGATCGTGGAACGCCAGGCGGACGAAGTGGTCGCGATGGCCGTGGTGGCCCTGACCCGCCTGGACCTGCTGGACGAGCCGACGCCCGTCCTCCTGGGCGGCGGGGTGCTGGCCGCCCAGCACCCGCAGCTGAACGGCAGGATCGCCGACGTCCTGGCCGACCGAGCCCCCAAGGCGACCCCGCAGGTCGTCACGGCCGGCCCTGTCCTCGGCGCGGCGCTGCTGGGGCTGGACAGGGTGGGAGCCGGGACGGGGGCGCAGGAGCGCCTGCGGTCGCACTACGGGACGTGAGAGAGGCACGTGCCCGAGGCGGGCCGGGGCCGTGCCGGACAGCGGAACATGGACAGCCACAGGCACCGGAACACGCGAGGGCGCATACTAGGGGCAATGACAAAGCCTGCTGCACCGAAGCGCCATCTGCCCACCAGCCCCTTCAGGGCCCCGGTCATTCCAGCTCCCAAGCACTTCGCTGTGGGCGACCAGGTCACACACGACATGTACGGCCTCGGCCGGGTCATCGGCATCGAGGACGGAATCGCGGTCCTCGTGGATTTCGGCTCGGCCCAGCATCGGATCCTGAGCCCGTACGCCAAGATGACCAAGCTCTGACACCGCTGTGCCCGGTCACGGCACACCAGGTCCCTCCGGGGGCTTGGCACCAGAAGGAGACCTCCCATCGATCTGACCTCGCTGTTCTCCGCCCCGGAAGGGGCACCCCGGAGTACCGCCACGGCCTCACCGCCGCCGACCACGAACCCCTTCCAGGCCCCGGACTTCGGAGAGGACGACAGCGCGACAGCGCCGGAGCCCCTCAACGGCGACCGGCACTGACCTCAAAACTCGCCACGAGAGGGCATGAAAGTGCCCCCTCACCGTTTCAAGATCGCTTGGCAAGGGCTGCAGCCCGACGGCGCAACCCCCACGCCCTGAACCGACCGCTGCAGAAGAGGCCGACACCGACGGACAGAGCGAGCAGCACGGATGAGGGTCCGACGCCGAGGGAGACCGGGTGGTGCCCGGCTGTCCGCGACAACAGAAACATGATCAGCGCGAGGGTCGCCGCCGCCCCGGCGAGGAAGACCGCCAGTTCGGCCCACCACATCGCCCGCGTCGGTTGAGTCGTCACGGCGTCGTTCTACACGCTCGAGCTAGGGCTGTACAGCGGGAGAAGGCCTGCGGAGGAAGCCCGTGAATCGCTGACGCGCGGCCAGGTGTCAGGCACGCGGCAGCAGCCACACCTGCGGGAACGCCAGCATGTCGTCGAACAGGTTGAACGCCGCAGGCTCCAAGGTCACGGTCGCGGCCGCGCCGGTGAAAAGCCCGGCCATGTCCGCGGCGATCTTCTCCATCGCGGGCACGTCCGACGGCAGTGGCTTGACCAAGCGGTAACCGATGGTCGAGTGGAACTGGTAGGTGTCGAAGTTCGCGGCACGGATGTCGAGCAGGTCCCGCAGCTCCCGACGAGTCGTCCACAGCATGTTGAACGTGGTGTCGTCAGCCGGGGCGAGGTCCATGGTGAAGTTCGCGTCGAAGGGGCGGAAGCCCTTGACCTTCATGGTGATCGGGCCGAGCGGCGTCAGGTGAGACTTTTGAAGGCGCGCCAGAACTCGCTGTGAAATCTCCGTCATGTCCCGGCAGTCCGCCAACCACGGCGGCAGCTGCTTGTTGACGACTGCGTCCTGGGCGACCACGTCGAAGACGGTCATGTGCATGCTGTTGTGCGGTAGGCAGACGTACTGGTCGGCCAGCGACGACCGCTTCATGATTTCTTGGGCCTGCTTCTCGGCGTGGAAGAAGGCCGAGTCCTGAGGCACGGGGCAGACGACGGTGTTGCCACGGAAGCGCTGGGCATTGCCGTCGAGGTCCCACTTCTTCCCCGGACCGGCGTTGAGCGGCTCACGCTTGCCGTCGCTCCCGGTGGCCTCGGCGGGTCCGGCGAGGGCCAGACCAGCGGCGGTGGCACCGGCGGCACCGAGCAGCATGCTTCGACGATTGATCGCGGTCATGACGCTCCCGTGGGTCAAAGGGCTGGGGGGAGCTACAGACTCAGTCACGGAAGTGAACGGTCGGCGGACACCGAGCCAAGCACACGTTGAAGTCACGGGTGAGGGTCCTGGTGCGACTCCACGGCACGAAGCGGACCATCCACGTCGAGAAAGAGGAGGGGGCGCTCCACGCTGGTCACGGCGGCACGACTGGGTATCTGTGACGTCGTCAACGTATGGATTAAGTGTCTGGTCTTGTTCCTTCACAGGCCGCTCGTCGCGCTTGAGCCAATTGCAATCCGAGCAAGCTGGAATGTGGAAACGCGGATCGCGACGGTGTTCCCTGTGAGGCGGGCGTGCACGCCGTCGTGCTTCAGCCGTTCCGGGAGCTCAGCACATTCAGTTACCGTCACTCCGAATAAGGCACCCGGAGCTTGGCCCAGGACCTTGCTCCCGGCCAGCCGTCCGCGTCCGCACCCCGGTACCCGAGCTTCCGCTGCCACCTGGCGTAGGAGTCGCGGTGGTGTGTCGTCCACCGACGTCCACTGAGCGGGTGGGCCGAGGGTGGGCCGACCGGACCAAATTCGGTGCACCCCTCTTCGACCAGGCGCATTGCCATCATCCTGATGATCGGGCTGGTCGGCGCACTTTTGAACCATTCGGAACCTGGAAAGGGAACGTAGCCGTCTTCTGCACTCATGCGTGCATGTTAGGCGTATCCACCATTGCCGGCATGTTCACGCCTTTGCGATTAGGTAAGTTCATGCGATTAGCGCGTCTGATTCCGAGTCCCGGCGGAGCGTGCGTGGATGCCGCACACATCCGCACGAAAGGTGCGGCCCCGGCCGACATCGCGGCCCGGCCGGGCATCGCCGAGGGCGACCTGTGCGTCAGGACGTCGTACGAGTTCGTCGTTCTCCCCGAGGGAGGCCCACACGCCGGGGCCGGTGTCGTGAAACGCATGGCCGCGATCGGTGTCACCGTCAGCCACGCCGTGGAACAGCCGGGACCTCTGTGCGTCCACGTCTGGCAAGCGGTGAGGGCGGTCAGTCCTGCCGTTCACGTCGCGACGGTGGCCCGACCCCGTACAACGCTGCCGTCGAGTGATCACCCCTGGGCCGTCTCCGGGCCGTGTCAGGGTGCCCGAGGCCGGCCAACGGCGACCGGCAGTGACAGGCGAGTCCCCGTCGTCCAACACAAAGGCCCAGGTCAGAGCCCCCGAACCATTCGCGTTTCCACCCAGGGGTGGCGGTACGGCAAGATGGGGTGTATCTGCCCACTGCCGTATTCAAGCTGCCGGACGGTTTCTCTTGGCTGAGTTCATTTACACCATGCGCAAGGCGCGTAAGGCGCACGGCGACAAGGTGATCCTCGACGACGTGACGACCAGCTTCTACCCGGGAGCGAAGATCGGCGTCGTCGGCCCGAACGGCGCCGGCAAGTCGACCATCCTCAAGATCATGGCCGGGATCGAGCAGCCGTCCAACGGTGACGCCTTCCTCACCCCCGGCTACACGGTCGGCATCCTGCTCCAGGAGCCCCCTCTGAACGAGGAGAAGACCGTCCTGGAGAACGTCCAGGAGGGTGTCGCCGAGATCAAGGGCAAGCTCGACCGGTTCAACGAGATCGCCGAACAGATGGCGACCGACTACACCGACGAGCTCATGGACGAGATGGGCAAGCTCCAGGAGCAGCTCGACCACGCCAACGCCTGGGACCTCGACGCCCAGCTGGAGCAGGCCATGGACGCCCTGGGCTGCCCGCCCGGCGACTGGCCCGTCGTCAACCTGTCCGGTGGTGAGCGCCGCCGCGTCGCGCTGTGCAAACTGCTGCTGGAGCAGCCCGACCTGCTGCTGCTCGACGAGCCCACCAACCACCTCGACGCCGAGTCCGTGAACTGGCTGGAGCAGCACCTCGCCAAGTACCCGGGCACCGTCGTGGCGGTCACCCACGACCGGTACTTCCTCGACAACGTCGCCCAGTGGATCTGCGAGGTCGACCGCGGCCGCCTCTACCCCTACGAGGGCAACTACTCCAAGTACCTGGAGACCAAGGCCGCCCGTCTCAAGGTCGAGGGCCAGAAGGACGCCAAGCGGCAGAAGAGGCTGAAGGAGGAGCTCGAATGGGTTCGCTCCAACGCCAAGGGGCGGCAGGCCAAGTCCAAGGCGCGCCTCGCCCGCTACGAGGAGATGGCCGCCGAGGCCGACAAGATGCGGAAGCTGGACTTCGAGGAGATCCAGATCCCGCCGGGCCCGCGCCTGGGCAACGTCGTCGTCGAGGTCAACAACCTCAGCAAGGGCTTCGGTGAGAAGGTCCTCATCGACGACCTCAGCTTCACGCTGCCGCGGAACGGCATCGTCGGCATCATCGGCCCGAACGGCGCCGGCAAGACGACCCTGTTCAAGATGATCCAGGGCATCGAGCAGCCCGACTCGGGCGAGATCAAGGTCGGCGACACCGTCAAGATCTCGTACGTCGACCAGAGCCGCGAGAACATCGACCCGAAGAAGACGCTGTGGGCGGTCGTCTCCGACGAGCTGGACTACATCAACGTGGGCCAGGTCGAGATGCCGAGCCGCGCGTACGTCTCCGCCTTCGGGTTCAAGGGGCCGGACCAGCAGAAGCCGGCCGGTGTGCTCTCCGGCGGTGAGCGCAACCGGCTGAACCTCGCGCTCACCCTCAAGCAGGGCGGCAACCTGCTGCTCCTCGACGAGCCGACCAACGACCTGGACGTCGAGACCCTCTCCAGCCTGGAGAACGCGCTGCTGGAGTTCCCCGGCTGCGCCGTCGTCGTCTCCCACGACCGGTGGTTCCTCGACCGCATCGCCACGCACATCCTCGCCTACGAGGGCGAGTCAAAGTGGTTCTGGTTCGAGGGCAACTTCGAGTCGTACGAGAAGAACAAGATCGAGCGGCTCGGCCCGGACGCCGCGCGTCCGCACCGCGCCACCTACAAGAAGCTGACCCGGGGCTGATCTTGCGGCACATCTACCGCTGCCCGCTGCGCTGGGCGGACATGGACGCGTACGGCCACGTCAACAACGTGGTGTTCCTCCGTTACCTGGAGGAGGCCCGTATCGACTTCCTGTTCCGCCCGGAGAAGGACTTCAAGCAGGGGTCCGTGGTGGCACGCCATGAGATCGACTACAAGCGGCAGCTGGTCCACCGGCACACCCCGGTGGACATCGAGCTGTGGGTCACGGAGATCAGGGCGGCGTCCTTCACCCTCACCTACGAGGTGAAGGACGACGACCTGGTCTACGTCCGGGCCTCGACGGTCATCGTGCCGTTCGACTTCGAGGCACAGCGCCCGCGCCGCCTCACCCCGGAGGAACGGGAGTTCCTCCGGGAGTACACGGACGACGACGAGGAGGAGGCCGTCGCCGCATGACGGTGCTCCACCTCGCCGACGAGGGGGAGGCGGCGGATCTCGCGGCCTTCCTCTCCCGGCTGCTCCACTACGACCGTGGGGCCGCCGTGCGCCTCCAGGCGGCCGGCACCGCCCTCGCCGTGTTCGGGCGGCCGCCGTCCTTCGAGGTGCTGGCCGTGCGCGCGGTGCGGCTGGCGAAGCCGTACGAGGACGGGCTCGACGTCACGCTGGACGTGACCGTGTCCGCCGGTGAGCTGCTGGAGTCGGTGGACGAGAGGGGCGCGACGGCCGTCGTGCCGGGCGCGGTGACCGGGCCGCCGTGGGCGGGCCTGCTGCCGCCGCGCGGCGGCTGGCGGCCCGAGCCGGGGCTGCCGGAGCCCGACGCGCTGCGGTCCCTCGTGGCCGCCGCCGTCGCCGAGTTCCGCTCCCGTACGCAGGAGTTGCCGGCCGAGCGGCGCACGCGGGCCGAACTGGACCGGATCGGGCGGGACATCTGGTCCCGTACGGTCGGCGACACCCGGCTCCCGGTCCGGGCCGTGCACGCGGCGCAGTCGCTCGGGTTCCTGCGCCCCGGGGTGCCCTTGGCGCTGTTCTCGTCGGGCGCGTGGCTCAGGCTGCGCACGCCGTACGGGTCGATCGCCGTACGGCGGACCGGGCTCGGGGCGCTGGACGTCAGCGTCCGCTGACCGTCACCACGCCCCTTCGGGTCAGCCCGGGGTGTTCACCATCGACGCCGCCGCGTACGTCAGGTAGTTCCACAGCGTCTGCTCGTGCTCCTCGGAGAGCCCGAGTTCCTCGACGGCGACCCGCATGTGCTTCAGCCAGGCGTCGTGCGCCGCACGGTCGACCGTGAAGGGCGCGTGCCGCATCCGCAGGCGCGGGTGGCCGCGGTTGTCGCTGTACGTCGTGGGGCCGCCCCAGTACTGGATGAGGAAGAGCGTGAGGCGCTCCTCGGCCGGACCCAGGTCCTCCTCGGGGTACATGGGCCGCAGCAGTGGGTCCTCGGCGACTCCCTCGTAGAAACGGTGGACGAGCCGACGGAAGGTCTCCTCCCCGCCGACCTGCTCGTAGAAGGTCTGCTCCTGAAGCGTGCCGCGCCGAATCTCTCTCACGCCCTCCATGCTCTCAGACGCGGGGGCATAGGACTCAAGGCCTAGGACCGGCCCCGATGCCCTTACTGTGGGGGTATGGGCGGGCATGCACCCGACAGGGAACAGGACGATCTCGCCGCCACGGCGCGGGCGGCGCTGGTGCGCCGGATCGACGCGAGCGGCGCCTGGGCCACCGACCCGGTGTGGCGGGAGGCGTTCGCGGCGGTCCCGCGTCACCTCTTCGTGCCGTACTACTACGTCGGCGTCGCCGGCGGGTACGAACGCCGGTGGGGCGAGAGCCCCGACCCGCAGGCGCGTGAGCGGTGGATACGGGGCGCCTACGAGGACACCCCGCTGGCGACCCGGCTGCGCGACGGCGAACTGCTGTCCTCCAGCAGCCAGCCGTCCCTGATGGCGGACATGCTGGCCGCGCTGCGCGTCGAGGACGGGAACACGGTCCTGGAGATCGGCGCCGGCACCGGCTACAACGCCGCGCTGCTCGCCCACCGGCTGGGCGACGACCGCGTCACGACCGTCGATCTCGACCCGGAGATCACCGAGTCGGCCCGCCGGCACCTGGCCGCGGCCGGGTACCAGCCGGTCGTCGTCACCGGCGACGGCGCCCGGGGCGTGCCCGAGCGCGCGCCGTTCGACCGGATCATCGCCACCTGCGCGCTGAGCACCGTGCCGCGCGCCTGGATCGCCCAGAGCCGCCCCGGTGGCCGGATCCTGATGCCGCTCGCCACCGGGCTGGTCGTGCTCAGGGTGAGCGACGCCACACATGCCGAGGGGCGCTTCCTGCACACGCCCGCCTACTTCGTGCCGCTGCGCGGCGGGAGCCGGCCCGGGGGCGAGCCGCTCCAGCTGGGCGGCGTACCGCGCAGGGCCCGGGAGGACGACCTGTTCCGCTTTCTGCTGGCCCTGACGCGCGGCACCCTCGACCCGCAGGAGGCGCACTCGCTGTGGGAGCAGGAGGGCAGGCCGCAGCGCGAACGCTACGGCATCACGGTCAGCGGGGACCGGGAGTGGGCCTGGCTGGACGACCCGGAGGGGCCGTACGCCTGGCCCCTCCCGACCTGACGAGGCCGCCGGCCGGGGCTCTCAGCCCCGGCGGATCGTGATCGTCGTCCAGGCGCCCACGTGCACCCGGTCGCCGTCCTGGAGCGGTACGGGGACGAACGGCTGGATCGGGTCCTCCGAGCCGTTGACCGTCGTGCCGTTCGTCGAGTTCTGGTCGACGACCGCCCAACTGCCGTCGGGCTGCTGGACCAGCACCGCGTGCTGGTGCGAGACGCCCGGGTCCTCCGGCGGCACCGAGAGATCGATGTCGGGGGTGTCGCCGGTGGAGTGCCGGCGGCGGCCGATCGTGATCTGGTTGCCGGTGAGCGTGCGCTGCTGCTCGGGCGAGTACGCGGGCAGGTTCAGGCCCGCGGCCTCGGGTCCTGAGCGCTGCATCATCGCCATGAAGTACTCACGGTCCGGGCCGATGGTCGCGGTCCAGGTCGCCGGCCCCTGGGGCGCCTGGGGCTGCTGCGGGAAGCCGCCGGGGCCGGGCGGGGCCTGCGTCGCGCCGGGCTGCGGGTAGCCGTAGCCACCGCCCTGACCACCACCGGGGCCGGGCGGGGCCTGGGTGGCGCCGGGCTGCGGATAGCCGTAGCCGCCGCCCTGACCACCACCGGGGCCGCCGGGGCCACCGGGCCCGCCAGGGCCGCCGCCCGGGCCGGTGGGCGACGGCGGGGGGATCACCCAGTCGTCACCGCCGCCGCCGAAGGACTGACCGCCCTGCTGCGGACGCCGGGTCTCCTGCGGGAACCCGGGCGGAGCCGGCGGGCCGGACTGCTGGAAGCCCTGCGGAGCGCCGCCGGGGCCACCGGGACCTCCGGGACCTCCGGGGCCGGGCGGCGGTGGGGCCTGCCGCGAGGGGTCGGGACCGAATCCGGGCGGGCCGGGAGGACCACCAGGGCCACCAGGACCGCCGGGGCCACCCGGGCCGGGACGACCGCCGGGGCCGCCGGGCCCGGGGTGGCCCGACGGGTCGCTGCCGAACGGCGGGATCGGCTCGGCCGGGCGGTTCACCTGCGACGGGCGGGAGCCCTGGTACTCGTACGAGTCACCGCCGCCGTACGACGGACCCGACGGGCCGGGAGGACCGGACCGACCGGGCTGGCCCGGCGGCTGGAAACGCACGCCCGGGCCGGGCGGGGGCGGGGCGGCGGGGGTGTACGAAGTCGCCGTGTTCGTCAGGAAGTTCCACCGGCACTCCTCGCAGAACGGTGCGCCGCCCTCACGCGGCGTACGGCACTGCGGGCAGAGCTCAGGCTCGGCGTTCGGTACGGCGGACAGGTGCGGAGGACGCCCACCGGGCTGGCCACCGGGGCCGCCGGGAGGGCCGCCAGGGCCCCCTGGGCCGCCCGGGGGCGGGAAGCCGTAGCCGCCGGGCGGGGGCGGCGGGGGAGGAGGCGGAGGCACGGCACCCGCCATGCGGTGACCGCAGACCTCGCACCAGTCGTCGGAACCCGACTGGTGTCCGTTCGGGCAGGTCGGCATGTCGGCGCGTCCCTCCTTCGATTCCTTCTAGGTCACTTCTTCACGCGAACAGTCTTGGTGGACCGGGTCTCGAGCGTCATCTCGTCGGCCTCCTCGACCTTCGCCTTCAGTCGCACAGTACCGGTCGCGGCATCGACCACGTCCACCACCTTCGCAAGCAGTTTCGCAGTATCGGCGTTCCCGGAGGCACTCGCGAGCTGAACGGCCCGGCCCAGTTTGGCCGTTGCTCCGTCTATATCTCCTGACTTGCGAAGATCCAGCCCTTGTTGGATGACTTGCGCCAATTCCGCCTGCCCGGTGTAGTGGGCGACTTGGGGGTTGATCGACGTCGAGGCGACCATGTCGTCCGTCCACACGGCACGGACCAGGCCCTGCGCGCCGAGGTTCTGGACGGTGCCGTCGGGCTGCGGAATGACCAGCGAGATCCGGGCCGCCAGCATCTCCTGCCCGATGTTCGCGGCCGGGACCTCGACGCAGACGTGGTAGTCACGGGACTCGTCTCCCCAGGAACCCAGGGGATAGTCGCCGGCGCGCGGTCCCGCCTCGGTGCGCCGGCCGGTCAGTTCCTCGACCGTGGGCGCGACCTGCTTGAGGAACTTCACAGTGGTGCCGACCGGGGTCCACAGCCGCAGGGAGACGTCCGCGACCTCCTTGCCCATCGCCGTCTCCATCATCTGCGTGAAGTCGGCGGCGAGCCCGGCCGGGTCGGCGACGATGTCGGCGGTGCCGAGCAGGGCGGAGGCGATCGCTGTGACTTCTTTCACTTCCCAGTCGGTGCCCACGCCGCGCGCGTCACAGGTGAAGCGCCCCGCGCACGCGTCGAGCGCGGCCTTCAGGTCCTGGGGCGCCTCGTGTTCGTTGCGGCCGTCGGTGAGCAGGATGCCGTGCCGGATGGCGACGTCGGCGGAGGACAGCAGGCGGTCGGCCAGTTTCAGCCAGGTGCCGATGGCCGTGCCACCGCCCGCGCTGAGCGAGCGCAGCGCCTTCTTGGCCTGCTCGCGGGTGGTGGCGTCGGCGACCGCGAGGGTCCCGCCGCCCGGGTAGACCTCCTTGGCCACGTGCGTCCCGCCGATCACGGCGAAGTGCACGCCGTCGCGCAGGGTGTCGATCGCGGCGGCCGTGGCGTCGCGGGCGTTGCGCATCTTGGTCGCCGGGTAGTCCATCGACCCCGAGCAGTCGACCATGATCGCCACGGCCGCGGACGGGCCCCGGCCGGGCGAGAAGAGGTGGGGCGCGGAGACCGCGCTGCCGATCGTGCCGCCGCCGGTCGCCGTCACCGTGACGATGGCGTTGACCTCGCCGGCGCCCTCCGGCAGGTACTCGTTCTGGTACACGTCCACCGAGAACTGGGGCACGTTCGACTTCGAGAAATTGGCCATGCCTGCTTCGATCCCCCTCGAAAGCCCCCACCGGAGCGGGGTGATGACGGTGGGCGGACCGGTCCCCTCCGGTCCGCTGAGCCGCCCCCGTAACGCGGCCTCAGGCCGATCCTGCCCCCTGGGAGACGGCCGGGAACGGCACGAGGGCCACTGTTACGTTGTCGTGGCCCCCGCCGTCCAGGGCGTGGCCGACGAGCACCCGGGCGCTGTGCAGCGGATGCGCGGCCGCGTCGAGCGGGACGACCCTGGCCATCTCGTCGGCCGCCTCCGCGTAGTTCCACAGGCCGTCGGTGCAGACCACGACCACGCCGGGCCGGTCGGGCTTGAACGCGGCGGTGTGCGGTTCCAGTTCGTAGGCGTCCGCGCCGAGCCAGCCGGTGATCGCGTGGGCGCGCTCGTCGGCGTAGGCCTCGGCCTCGCTCATCAGGCCCGCGGCGACCATCTGCGCCGCCCACGAGTCGTCCTCGGTGAGCCGGGCGGGGGGTGCGCTCCGGTCGACCGGGACCCAGTAGGCGCGGCTGTCGCCGACCCAGCCGACGATCAGCAGACCCGATGTGACGACGGCGCCGACGATGGTGCACGCGGGGGCGTTCTGGTGCGGGGCGTGCTCGCGGGCCGTGGCGGGTTCCGCGGCGAGCGAGTTGACCGCGCGCGATGCGGCGATGATCGCGTCGTGCATCGCCTGCTGCGGGTGCGTGCCGCGCGGCAGGGCGGCCAGCAGTGCCTCGCTCGCCGCCTTCGACGCCGCCATCGAGGCGTCGTCGGGGCGGGTCGCCGAGGAGACACCGTCGCAGACGATCGCCACGGAGGCGGGTGAGCCGTCCGGCAGCGCGGTACCGCCGATGGCGAACGCGTCCTCGTTGCGGTGGTGGCGCAGGCCGCGGTCGCTGACCGCGGCCACCGGGCCGGACTCCTGCTCCATGTGGTCCCGTTCGCGCGGCTGGGCGTGGCCGCAGTTCTCGCAGTAGCCGTCGTCGTCCACGCGGCCGGCCCGGCAGGCCACGCAGACCTTGCCGCCGGCGCCCGCGGCCTGCGCCGCCGGGTCGGCGGACACCCGTGGGTCCGGTGCCTGGAGGAGGTACTCGTCGGGCTGCTGTGCCTGGTAGGTCTCTGACTGTGCCGGATATCCCCCGGGCTGTGGGGCGTAACCGCCGGGCGCCGTGGGGTGGCCGTCGGCCTGGGGGTGTGCCTCGGCCCGGGCCGAATGGTCGAAGCGGACGCCCGCGGCCGGCGGGGCACCGGGGGGCGGGGGTGGATCCAGGGGCAGCGCGGAGCCGCCCGAGTCCGTGCCCGGGAGGTCCGTCGGCAGGTGCGCCGCCTGCGATCCGCCCGTGCCGTCCGGCCCGGCGCCGGGCCAGGCCGTGCCGGCGGGCGGCACCGACGGCGGCTCGGGATACGCACCGGCCGGAGCGCCCTGCGCGGGCACCGAGCCGTTCATGGCGATGGTCGGGTTGTCCGCCGGCCGTGCCGGCACGGCGGACAGGTCGTATCCGCACGCGCCGCAGAAACGGTCACCCGACTCGAGGGGTTCCTCGCAACTCGGGCAGGCGGACAACTGGGGCATCTGCGACATCAACTACACCCACGTCCGGGGGCGGTAACGATTGGCACGTTCCACCAGGTCGATCCTCTCCTCGCCGCCGCGCGCCAGCCGGGCCAGCGTGCGGTACGAGCGTTCCAGGCCGAAACGCAGGCCCCGCTCGTCCAGGCCGCTGCCGAGCAGCGTCCGTCCTCCGGCGGCGGGAGGGGCGGAACCCTGGCCCCCGGAGAGTACCCAGTCCAGCGCGCAGCCGAGGACTTCGGCCGACAACTGCTCGCGGCGCGCCGGATCCAGACCGTACGCCTCCAGGGCCTCGACCTGCGCCGCGGCGGCCGTGAGGTCCTCCAGGAACGGTACGTCGGACGCGGTCGCCGTGCGTTGCCGGAGCCGCGCGCGGACGGCGGCCACGCGCGCGGCCGTGTAGTGGATGGAGGACTCCGGGACCGACTCCAGCGTCCGTACGGCGCTGCGCCGGTCCCCGGTCGCCAACTGCACGCGGGCCAGCCCGAACGCGGCGCTCACATAGCTCGGGTCGGTCGACCACACCAGCCGGTAGTACTCGGCGGCGTTGTCGAGCTGCCCCAGCACCTCCGCGCACAGGCCCAGCGCCAGCTTGGGCGCGATCTCGCCGGGGAAGGCGTCGTAGATCGCGTCGAAGGCGAGCGCGGCGCCCTCGTCGTCGCCCGTCACCAGCGCGGCCACGCCCCGGTACCAGACCACCCGCCAGTCGTCGGGCCGCTCCCCCTCCAGCGTGACCAGCGCCTCCAGCGCGGCGGGCGGATCGCCGGTCTCCAGCCAGGCCCGGATCTGCCGCAGCCTTGTCTCGATCGAGGGGGCCGGAGCCGCCGCGAGCGCGCCGAGCAGCTCGGCCGGGGCCGAGGTCATCAGGCCCGCCAGGAAGCCGGCGTTGGGGTCGGACGGGTCGACGCGGGGGACGGGGAGGGCGAGGGCGGCGGCTGCGGTGTCGACGGGTTTGACGAAGCCGTGGGGGCTGGGGAGGCTCTGCACGCCGCCGGGGCCCGGCCCGGTCGGGGCTCCCGCGGGCCCGGCAGCGAGCCGGGCGGCGTGGGGCTGGGAGGGGACAGCGGGGAGCGCCGCCGCCGCGGAGGTGCGCCGTTTCCGCACCACCCTCGCCCCGAGCCGGGACACCTCACCGTCCAGCTTCGGGAACAACTCCGTGTCCGTGACCCGCAGCTCAGGCCCGAACAGTGTGGACAGGGCGGGCCGGGCGCGGCCCGTCTGGAGGGAGACGACCTCCCGCAGGACGCCCGTGAGCTGCTCGGTCATCTCCTGCGCGGAGGCGAACCGGCGGGCCGGGTCGGGGTCCGTGGCGCGGACCAGGAGGCGGTAGAACGACTCGTACTGCCGGAACACCTCGATGTTGTCCGGGTCCGGCAGGGAGTCGACGTAGACGTTCGTGTAGCCCTGGAAGTCGAAGGTCAGGACGGCGAGGGTGCGCGCGACGGTGTAGAGGTCGCTCGCCACCGACGGGCCTGCCTCGGCGACCTCCGGCGCCTGGTACCCGACCGTGCCGTAGATGGCCGACTCCTCGTCGTCCATCCTGCGCACCGCGCCCATGTCGATCAGCTTGAGCTGGTCCTCGGTCTGGATCGCGTTGTCGACCTTGAAGTCGCAGTACAGCAGGTTGCGGCTGTGCAGATGGCCGAGCGCCTCCAGGGCCTCCAGGCCGTACGCGCAGGCCTGCTCCACCGGCAGCGGGTCGCGCCTGCCCTGCGGGGTGCGGCGGGCGTTGGCGATCTCCTTCAGGGACTTGCCGCCGACGTACTCCATGACGATGTAGCCGTCGAGGGAGCCCGTGCGCTGGTCCAGGTGCTCGACGAAGTTGTAGATCCGCACGATGTTGGCGTGCTCGATCTCCGCGAGGAAGCGACGCTCGGAGATCGCCGCGGCCATCGCGTCCTGGTCGCCGGTGTCCAGCAGGCCCTTGAGGACCACCCAACGGTCGGAGACCGCCCGGTCGACGGCCAGGTAGATCCAGCCCAGTCCGCCGTGCGCGAGGCAGCCGACCACCTCGTACTGGCCGTGCACCACGTCCCCGGCCTTCAGCTTCGGCACGAACGAGTACGGGTGGCCGCACTTGGTGCAGAAGCCCTCCGTACGTCCCGGCCGGTCGCCGCGGGCACGGCCCACCTGGGCGCCGCAGTCGGAGCGCGAGCAGAACCGCTTCCGCTCGGGCACTTCCGGGTTGTCCAGGACCATTTCGCGCGGGTCGGGCCGCGGGATCGGCGGGACCTGGACCAGTCCCGCCCCCAGCCGGCCCCGGGACGAGGAACCGGCGGCGGAGCCGGAGCTGCGCACCGACACCGAGCGGCCCGTCGCCTTGCCCGACAGGGAGCGCGAGAGGCGGCCCGACACCGAGCGGCGGGACTTCGACGACTGGGACGACGTTCGCGAACTGCGGCTGCTGGAGCGGGAGCTGCCGCTGCCCCCCGAGCCGCGTGAGCCGCCCCTGCCGCCGGCGGTGATGCCGGTGGGGGGTGACCCGACCATGCCGTTCGGCGCGACGACCGGGGCGAGGCCGCAGGTGTCGCAGTACAGTTCGCCGCCGCCCACGTCTTCGTAGCTGCCGCCGCAGGCGGGGCGTTGACATGTGCGTGCCCCACTCATGGACTCCCCCTCGTCGCTCATGCGCCCGGCCCCCTCCGGTCGTCCTCCGGCACGCCCTGGTCCGGCACCCGCGGGCCGCCGAGCAGTTCCGCGGCGGCCTGCTGGTAGCGCAGCACGGCCTGTTCGGCGGCGCGCAGGTCGCAGGGGGCGCTCCACAGCATGCGGCGGGCCTTCTCGTACCGCTCCACCAGCAGCGCGTCCTCGGCGAAGCCGTGCCGGGCGACCTTCGCCTTGTAGGCGTCGAGACGCCCGCGCAGCTCGGCGCGGACCGCGAGGGGCGCGGTGACCGCTGTCAACGACTCGCGGGCGCGCAGCAGCTCGTCCTCCGCCTTCTGCTCCAGCGACTCCAGGAGCGGGGACAGGCGGTGCCACTGGGCCTGTCTGCGGTACTCGGCGGCCGCCGCCAGCTGCTCCTGCAACGCGGTCGGCGGTCCGCTGACGACCGGCACCTCCGTCGCCGCGATCTTCGCGAGGACCTCGCCGCGGGCGGTGCGCGCCTCGGCGAGCGTACGGTCCGCGCGGCTGAGGACGTCCCGCAGTCTGACGATCCGCTTCTCGGCGTCCTGCCGTACGGTCAGGACCGCGTCGATCTCCCGGCGTACGTCCTCCAGGGCGCGCGCCTCCCGGTCGTACACCGTCGTGTCCGGCCTGCCGCCGCCCGGAGCCGAACTGCCCTCCGCGGCCACCCAGAACGCCAGCGGGTCCGAGACCACCTGCTCGCGCAGCTTCGTGAGCGTGCGGGTGATGCGCTCCAGGTCGTCGCCCGCCGGGTGCTCGCCGGGGCGCACACCGACCGAGTGCGCCAGTCGGCGGGTGCGCTGGAGCTCGGCCGCCAGCAGGTCGATCCGGGCCGGCAGCGCCGACCAGACCGCGTCGGCCGCGACGACCATGTCCAGGCTCGTCGCGTACAGCTCGTTCATCCGGTCGACGAGGGTGGCGAGCGAGTAGCGTTCGCTGAGCTTGCTCCCCGTGCCGTGCAGCGTCGGGGCGTTGGCCGTCGCCGTGGCGCTGCCCGCGACCGTGACCGACTCGCCGTTCAGCAGCTCCGTCAGCTCCACCAGGTCCTCGCGGCTGGACCAGCGGCGGCGGGCCCGGATCTCCCGGGCGGTGCGCAAGGCGTCCGTGTAGGCGTCGAAGTACGTCCACAGCAACGTGATCGACGCCTCCGTGGACGTCCAGCGCTCCTGGGTGACGCCGGTGAGCTCGGCGCCCTCCAGGAGTCTGCGGCCCGCGTGGTCCTGGAGGGCGAGGAGCGAGGTCTCGATCGCCTCGTGTTCCGCGCCGAGCCGCGCCAGCGCACGGTCCACCTCGTCCCGGTCCATCACCGGCCCGGTGGATCCCGTGACGCCCATCGATCACCTCTCGCTGCGGTTGTGCCGGTTGGGGGGTCGGTGCGGTGGTCAGGTCGTGCGGAGGTACTGCGGTGCCGGTGGTTCCGACTTCTCCGGATCCCTGCCCAGTGTCGCCGACAGCCACTTGCCGTACGACGCCTGCCAGCCGTTCGCGGTGTCCTTGCGGTAGTCCACCAGGATCTGGTTGACCCGGCGTACCAGGTCGTCGGCGTCCTTCTTCATCGCCACGCCGTAGTACTCGGCAGTGAAGGCGTCGCCCTTGAGCTGGACCGTCGGATCCTGTGCCGCCTGGCTCGCGGCGAGCGCGCCGTCGGTGACCACCGCGTCGACCTCACCGAGCTGGAGCCTGACCAGGCAGTCGAGTTGGTTCGGGACGGTCGTGGAGATGTCGGTGCTGGCGGGGAGTTTGCCGTCCTTCTTGTCCGCTTCCAGCGTGGAGTACGCCGTGGAGCCCGCCGCCGTGCAGATCCTCTTGCCGGCGAGCGTGTCGTCGTAGCCCTTGATCGGCGAGGACTTGGGGGCCAGGACCTGCTGTCCCGTCTTGAAGTAGGGCGCGGAGAAGGCGACGTCCGCGATGCGCGCGCAGTTGATCGTCATCGTGCGGACGACCATGTCCACGCGCCCGTCCTTGATGGCCGGGATGCGCTGGTCGGTGGGGATCGCCTTGAACTGGACCGCGTTCCGGTCGCCGAGTATGTCCTCGGCGATGCGGTGGACCAGGTCGATGTCGAAGCCCTCCAGCTCCGCTGTCTTGCCGCTGTTGGGGTCGCGGTAGCCCCAGCGGTAGCTGTTCTGGTCGACGCCGACGATCAGCTTGCGCTTCTCGCCCTTGCGGTTCTTGATCGCCTGGATGGTGTCGCCGTCGGCGGAGGAGGGCGACAGGGTCTGCTTCTCGGGGGCCTCGCAGTCCTCTTCGGCCTTCTCGGCCTTGACCCGGGCGGACTGGGCGACGGCCTGGCCGTCGACGGTCCTTGGTCCGGACAGCGGGACGCACAGTGCGAAGACGGCCACCAGGGCACAGACGACCGCCATCGCGGCCACCCCGCCCCAGCCCTTCAGACTGGCCCGCAGACGTCGTGCTCCCATGGTCGCGCCCCCTTTCACCCGTGTCCCGTTCATCGGTACTCCGACAGCCTGCGGCCGATGCCGAGCACCGCGCCCGCGGCGCCCAGCACGGCGAGGACGGCCGCGCCCGCCGACAGGCCCGTCAGGGCGTCCCGGCCGTCATCGGCCGCGCGCTTGAACTCGGTTTCCTCATGCGCGAGTGCCGTGCGCAGGTTCTCGTCGACGCTGTCGAAGCACTCCCCGGTCGTCTTCCCGGTGCCGATGACCTTGTCCAGCGCCTGCTGGTAGTTGCCGTTCTCGTCCTGCTCACGGGCCGCGGTGTGGCGCTTCTTCCACTCCGTCATGTTGCCTACGGCGGCGGTGACGGGGTTCTCGCCCGATGCGTCGTCGGCGAGCTTCCCGGCGGCCGCCAGGTACTTGCCCAGGGCGCTCATGTCCGTGCGGAAGTCGTAGTCGTAGGCGTCGTAGGTCTCTTCCCCGACCTTTTTCGTCTCGGCGCCGCGGGCCACCAGGGTCAGGTTCTCGTTGCCCCGTGCCTTGAGGGAGGCGATGCGGGCGTCGTGCAGCACGTTCAGGGAGCGGACGCCGTGGTCGTAGGAGTCGTTCAGGCCCGCGCGGGCGAGGCTGTGGCCGACGACCAGCCAGAGCAGGACCACGGTCGCGGCGGCCGTGGCGGCGACCAGGCCGTGGTTCAGGACGCGGTTCGTGCGCTGGTAGTTGCGGTGCTGGGCCCAGGCGAGGGCGGCCAGAGCGAGGACGCCCAGGGCGATGGCGGCCCACGGGTAGGGCGTGGCGTCCGCGTAGTCCGCGCGCAGGCGCTGGTTCTCCTTCTTGTACAGCTCCTCCGCTGCCGGGAGCATCTGCTGCTGCATCTTCTCGTTGGCGTAGCGGAGGTAGGCACCGCCGACCGGGAAGCCCTGGCGGTTGTACGTGCGAGCGCGCTCGACCAGGCCCTTGTACTCCGGGAGGAGTCTGTTGAGCTTGGCGATCGTCGCCGCGGACGGGGAGTCCGGGTCCGAGTTGGCCGCGGCGTTGACGAGTTTCTCCGCGGCCGTGCGGATGTCCTTCTCGTAGCGGTCGCGGGAGGCGGCCGTCTCCTGGCCACCGGCGAGGAAGCCGCTGGAGGCGGCGGTGTTGGCGTCCGCGAGGGAGCGGTAGATGTCGGCCGCGTCCGAGCTGAGGGGCTGACTGCTAATGAGGACGTCGTCGGCGGCGGCCGCGCGGTCGGTCATCTGCCAGGCGGTGACGGCACCGAAGGCGACGACGAGGAGGGCGAGGAGGGCGCCGATGATACGGAGGCGGCCGGGCTCTGTGGTGGCGGCGGCACGGAGTTGGTCCAGTCCCTCGGCGAAGGCGGTACGGCGGGGCTGGGGTTCCGTACGGCCGTGAGGAGGCTGGGCCGGTGGCGTCGGTTGTACCTGTCCTGGCTGGGCCGGTACCGCCGGGAGGGTGGGCAGGCCCGGGCCCGTTGGTGGTGTGCTGCTCGTCGGCAGGTGTGTCACTGTGACCTCCCCCGTGGTCATCCGTCGCCGCAAGTATCCCTTTCGGCACTGACATCCGCACCGCCCTTGCCTCGATCTTGATCTGATCGCAGCGCGAGGCACCACCCCTTGCCCAGAAACACGTCGGGGGGATCGGTTCGGTTCCCGCCGGCGATGCGCGCGGCTACTCCACGTAGCGGCGGAACCCTTGAGCCAACGCCGCGAAGCCGCACGCTTAGTAGAAGCGATGGACGTACTCGTCGTCCGCTGCCGGCAACTGCACCTTGTAGCAGCCGGCCGACTCTCCCAGGCGCACCGCTGCCTCCATCAGTTGACGCCCGACGCCCCGCCGCTGAAAGCGGTCGGCCACCACCACGTTCTCCACGAACAGGATGGCCCAGCCGCCGCGGGTGAGATTCGGCATCACAATGCAGTCCGCCGTCCCGGCCACGGCACCGTCCCCCTCGGCGACCAGCACGGTTCGCCCCTGCTGCCCGGATATCGCCGCCAGACGGCCTCTGCAGACGTTTGGGTCAACGGCGCGTCGTCCCGGTTCAGTTCGCCGTAGAGACCCAGCAGGGCTCCCAGATCCGCCTCGGTCGCCGCCCGCACGGTGATCTTCATGGGGTGAGCGTAGAGCGCGGGCATCGGCGCACGTCAGAGTGGACACCGTCCAAGACGAGGATTGAGGTCCGACGCACCATGGCTGATTTCGACAGATACGGCACCTGTACGCACACCGCCGAAGACCTGGTACGACTGGTCAGTGCCTGCCTAGGAGTGGCATTCACGGAGCGCGAGAGCGACTACCGGGGCGTCTACCACGTCGCCGACCTCGACGGCGTCCGTGTCGAGGTCCAGCCGAATGAGATCCCCGGGGACGACGAAGACGAACCGTGCAACGCGGCGAACCCGGAATGCCACGTCCTCGTGCTGACGACCACTCCGCTCCCCGACCCCACCTTGCGGACCCGGTTGGAATCCGTCGAAGGCCTCGTCCATCTGGGGCACGAGTCCGTGTGAGAACCGGGATCGGCACTCGCTGTCGGTCGCCATGCCCCCAGGACGGTCAGTCCCCCGTCGGGGTCTCCCTGCGGCGGAGAACGATCAGGGTCGTTCCGCCGATCAGGAGCAGGGTGATGGCGATGCCGGCGATGAGGGGGGTGACGCCCGAGCTGCCGGTTTCGGCGAGGTTGGTGTCCGTCGCCGTGCCGCCCACCGAGGCCGGGCTCGGTTCGCTGAGGGTCTGCGTGGCCGTGCCCGTCCCGCTGCCCTGGACCTGGCAGTCCAGCATGCCACTGAAGCGCTGGGTGAAGCCGCCCGGCCCGTGGATCGTGAAGTCGTACGCCTGGTCCTCCTGGAGGGGGACCGTCACCGTCCGGGACTCGCCCGCGGCGATGGTGTGCTCGAGGCCCTCCAGTTCGAAGGTGAAGGGCTCGTCGCCCTTGTTGGAGGCGGTGATGTCCACCCCGCCCTCGGCGCAGTTCTTCGCCGCCGACAGTGCCGGGACCGCGCCCTTGTTCGCCCAGGTCGCCCCTGCCGTCGCCGACACCGTCGACTCGCTGGAACCGGCCAGGATCTGCGTCTGGCTGCGGCTCTCGGAGGCGAAGGCACGGCCGACCGGCACGGTCGTCGAGGCCTGCACGGTCAGGTCCGCCATGCCCGCCGCCGCGTCCTGGGGCACCTCGAAGAACACCTGCCCGCCGTCGGACGTGGACGTGACGGCCTTGCCCTGCTCGTCGACGATCCGGACCCCGCTCGTGGCGGCGTCCGCGGGCGGGCTCACCGTCACGCTGCGGGCGTTCGTGTGCACGGTCACCGGGCCCAGCCGCTCCCCCGGCCGGCCGGAGACCGCCGGCGGGTCGAGGGTGAGCGAGGCCCGGGGCTCGGGCCGGCTCCGGGCGCTCTTCTCCAGGTAGTCCGCGAGCTGCTCGGCCTGCGGGTCGAGGGCGTCGACGGCCACGTCGTCCGAGTACCGCCAGATCGCCACCTGCGTGCCGGCTGCCGCGTCCTGCTCGGTCAGCGCACCGCGGACGCCCGCCTTCCGTGCCAGCGCCGCCAGGTCGTTCACCTGCGGGTAGGAGTTCTGAAGGATCCAGCGGATCCGCCCGGCGTCCTTGTTGGCGCCCAGGGACGTGCCGCTCCAGGGCGTCTCGTGGTACTTGGCGTCCCGCTGCGTCGGGTTGTGCAGGTCGACGCAGTACGTCTGGAGCGTGCCGCCGCCCTCGACGGACATCTCGAACAGGCCCGCCGACACCTGCTGGTCGCCGGTGGCGCCGTGTATCACCGCTGTGCCGTACGTCTTGAGCCCGGCTATCGTCGCGGTCGCTCCGCCCTGACTCCGCGTCGTCTCCTCGGCGGCCGCCTGTCCGGCACCGGCCAGCACGCCCGCGGCGACGAGCCCGGACACGAGCGTCGCGGCACCGAGGCGGGCAGCCCCTCGCCTGCGTACGAACACCGCAGAGAACGAAGCAAACACCAAATTCCCCTTCGAGCAGGACCCGTTGACGTGGGGGGTACGGTCCCACCAGCAGAAACACAGGCCTCACAGGTCGCAAGAGCCCCGAGAGCCATGCCCGGCATCCTAGGTACGAGGCGGACGCCGCTCGCCGGTGAGACGGTCGGACGAGTGATCCGACTCGGAATCGTTATCGCCAAGACCCCTTGTGAGCAGGGCTTATCGACAAGTCCACCCCTGATTTTTCGGTGCGCACTCGCCGATAAGCCTCAGTTCGGGCAGGTGCGGGGAGTGATTGACGTTACGTCAATACAGCAGCTTCCGGAGGTTGTTGGGCGGGAGCGTCCATCGGGCTCGACGAACCCTCCTGCGTGGTCTCCCAGTTGGGCTCCGGCTGTGCCGGTGCCGGAGCCGTCTCCGGTTTGCCTCGGCGGCGGAACGCCGAGGTGCCCCAGGCCAGGTCGTGTCCGATCGCCACCGCGTCGATGTCCGCCGACGTCCAGCTCTGCCCCTCGCGCACGTCGGTCCGCACCTTCAGCCTGCCCTGGACGATCACCGGCTCGCCGACCGTCAGCGACGCCGCCGTGTTCGTGGCGAGCTGCCGGTTGGCCCACACCGTGAAGAAGTTGGTGTGCCCGTCCGTCCACATGTTCTTCTCGCGGTCCCAGTAGCGCGCGGTCACCGCCAGCCGGAACCTCGCCGACGGGCCGGACGCCATCTCCCGGTACACCGGCTGCGTCGCCACCCTGCCGACCGCGCAGACCATCGTCTCGTTCATCGCGAACCCCTCCCTCGCCCGGACTGCGACACCGGGCCCACATGCGTACGGGCCCGTCCCGTACGGCTGCGTCTGCCAGACTGCCGCCGCCGGGCCGAGCCCGCTGAGCGCTGTGGATCACCGCCCGCCTGTGGACAACGCCGTCACCCGGACGAGTGACGCCGAGCTGTGAGTGAGTGATGCGGGCAGCGAGTGATGCCAACGGCCTAGTGGTGCCAAAGGGGTGGTTGAGGCAGAGGGCCGAGCGACACCGAGTGGCATCCGGCCCGTCACAACCGCCACGCCCCCGGAGTCACCGTCCCGGCCCAAGCGTCACCTCCCCGCCCCCACCACCCTCCCGTACTGCTCCCGAACCTCCCGATACCGCAGCAGCTCCGCCGCCACGGGATCCAGCACGCGGGCCCTCCCGCACCCGGCTGCCGCCTCTCGCAACCGGCGTTCCGCCTCCAGGCCGTAGCGCCGGGCAGGCCCCCGCGCCGCCATCCGGCAGCTCCACTCGATGAGCGGGCCGCCGACGATGCCGATCACCATCAGCAGCACAGGCACGCCCAGGTTCGGCGACATGACGCCGACGATCTGGCCCAGCAACCACAGGCCGCCCAGGAACTGGAGGATCGTCATGGACGCCTGGGCGAGCACGGCCACCGGCCACCACCCCGGCCGCGGCGGCCGCCCCGTCGGCACTCCCGCGCGCACGCTCAGCTCGTCCAGCGCCTCGGGCAGCCCCCTGGAGCCGCGGACGGCCGCCTCGCGCACCGCCTGCGCCCAGGGCGCGGGCAGGCCCGCCGTGGCCCGGTCGGCCACCGTCCGTACGGCGTGCTCGACCCGCTGCCGGGCGGTGGCCTCCTCGTCGGCCTGCGTGCGCGAGGGGAGCCGCCCCGTGGTCGGCTCGCCGCGGTCCTGGTACCAGCGCCACAACCGCAGCCAGGGCGTGCCGCAGGCGCGGTTGGCGTTGCGCAGCCACGCGCGTTCGGCGGCCTCGCCCGCCGCCGTGGCGCCCACGGCGTCCGCGAGCCGGTCCGCGAACTCCTCCCGGGCCTGTTCGCTGAGCCCGGTGCGCCGCTGCGTGGCGTAGACGGGCCACAGCCGTGCCGCCGCGATGTCCACGTCGGCCGAGATACGGCGGGCCGGCGCCGTGCGCTCCGCGACGAACTGGCCGAGTGCCTCGCGCAGTTCGCCGACGCCGTCCCCGGTGAGTGCGGACAGCGCGAGCACGGTCGTACCCGGTTCGCCGTACTCCCCGAGGGCGATGCCGTCCTCGTCGAGGAGCCGTCGCAGATCGTCGAGGACCTGCTCGGCGGCCTCCCCGGGCAGCCGGTCGATCTGGTTGAGGACGACGAACATGACCTCCGCGTGGGCCGCCATCGGCCGCAGATAGCGCTCGTGGAGGACGGCGTCGGCGTACTTCTCCGGGTCGACCACCCAGATGACCGCGTCGACGAGCGCCAGGATGCGGTCCACGTGCTCGCGGTGCTGTACGGCCGCGGAGTCGTGGTCGGGCAGGTCGATGAGGACGAGTCCGTGCAGCTGCGATTCCCCGTCCCCGGTCGGCAGCGGACGCCGGCGCAGCCGGGGCGGGATGCCGAGCCGTTCGATGAGACTCGCCGCCCCGTCGCTCCAACTGCACGCGATGGGAGCGGCGGTGGTGGGGCGGCGTACCCCCGTCTCCGAGATGGCCACCCCGGCGAGCGCGTTGAACAGCTGCGACTTGCCGCTGCCCGTGGCGCCCGCGATGGCGACGACGGTGTGCTGCCCGGAGAGCCTGCGCCGCGCGGACGCCTCGTCGAGCACCCGGCCCGCCTCCGCCAGCGTCCGGCTGTCGAGCCGGGTGCGGGAGAGCCCGACCAGTTCGCGCAGGGCCTCCAGGCGGGAGCGCAGCGGCCCGTCGTACACCAGCGGGGACGCCGCCGGCGGGGCGGCGGGGCGGTTGTCCAGCACGGCGTACTGGTGCCCTCCGGTGGTCTCGTCGACCCGCCGAGCGATGAGCCCGTCGTCCCAGGTGCCCGCGGAGCCCGGGGAGCCCGGGGAGCCCGGGGAGCCCGGGGAGCCCGGGGAGCTTGTTGGGACCGGGGAGTCCGTACGGGCGGAGGAGTCACCGTCCCGCACGCGCGCGTGGGCGCCGTTCGTGCTCCCGCCCTCGGAGGCGTTCCGGGAGGCCTTCGCCGACGGGTTCCCGGCAACTGCTGCCTTGTCCGCGTCGCCCGGCTGTTCGGCGCGCTCGGTGTGGTCCTGGTCAGTGACGGCGGCCACCGGTCACCTCTCCTTCTGCAGTACGGACAGGGCGGCGATGAGTTCGGCCTGGGGCTCCGGGTGGACGTCGAGGGCGTCGAGCGGGGCGAGCCGGCGCTCGCGTTCGGCGTGCAGGACCCGGTCGACGTGCTCGGCGAGCAGCCGTCCGGCCCGGTCGCGCAGCCGCAGCGCCCCGTGGGCGCCGATCCGCTCGGCGAGCCCCTCCCCGGCCATCCGGCCCCGGCGGCCGCCCAGCAGGGAGGTGGCGACCAGGGCGGCGACCAGCTCGGGGTCGGGCGAGAGGTTCCGGTCGAGCTCGCGCACCTCGTCCTCGGCGTACTCCTCGAGCTCCCGCCGCCAGCGCCGTACGGCGAGACCGATCCGGTGCTCGGCGCTCTCCGCGGCGGGTTCGCGGTCGGCGAGCCCGGGTGCGGCCGCCGCTGGTTCGCGCCGCCAGGCGTCGTCGATGCGCTCGTCGGCGGCGGTGACGGCACACAGCAGCAGCGCGCTCAGGCTCTCCACGAGCGCTTCGAGGAGTTCACCGGCGGTGCAGTCCAGGGGGAAGGCGCGCCACCGCTTGAGGGCGTCTCCCGCGAGCACCGCGCCGGCCTGCAGCCGGCCCCGCACGCGCGTGTGCTCGCTGTCGTACGCCCCGTCGACGGCGGCGATGAGCCGTAGTGCGGCGGCGTACTGTGCGGCGGCGGCGCCGGCCAGCTCGGGCATCCGGGACTTGAGGGAGTCGAGGACCCCGCGCGCGGTGCGGGCCATGACCTGCTGCCGGGCCGCCGGGTCCTGGGCGTGGTGGACCAGCCAGGTGCGCAGCTGGGCCACGGCGCTGGCCGGCAGGAGTCCGCCGCCCCAGGCCGACTCGGGCAGTTCGGGCACGGTGAACCGAGGCACCTGCCCGAGCCCGGCCTTGGTGAGCAGGGCCCCGTACTGCCGCGACACCTCGGCGACCACCTGGTGGGGCACCCGGTCCAGGACGGTGACGAGGGTGACGTCGTACTCCTTGGCGGTGCGCAGCATGTGCCAGGGCACGGCGTCGGCGTAGCGGGCGGCCGTGGTGACCATGATCCAGATGTCGGCCGCGCAGATGAGCTCGGCGGCCAGGACGCGGTTGTCGGAGACCAGGGAGTCGATGTCGGGGGCGTCGAGGAGGGCGAGGCCGGGCGCCAGCGTCTCGGCGGTCTCGACCCGCAGCACGCGCGCGGGGTTCTCCCCCGGGAGCAGCAGATCCTCCGTGGCGTCCTGCTGAGGCACCCACACGCGTGTGAGGTCGGGAAGCACCCGCATACCGCTGAACCAGTGATGGTCCTCGGGGTGACAGACCAGCACGGGGGTCCGTGTCGTCGGCCGCAGCACCCCGGCCTCGCTGACCCGCCGCCCCACGAGGGAGTTCACCAGCGTGGACTTCCCGGCTCCGGTGGAGCCCCCCACGACGGCCAGAAGTGGCGCTTCGGGGTCTCTCAGCCGGGGCACCAAGTAGTCGTCGAGCTGGGCGAGCAGTTCATCGCGGCTGGCACGCGCGCGTGGGGCCCCCGCCAGGGGCAGCGGAAAGCGTGCGGCGGCGACACGGTCGCGCAGGGCGGAGAGTGCGTCGAGCAGCTGAGGCCGTACGTCCAAGGTCACCACATGTGAAGAATGCCCAATTTTAGGGGAATTCTGAAGCATATGAGCATGTCTGCGCGCCGACAGGACACAAGGGATGGAAGGGACTACTGGGACACGGGTCCACTCCAGGCATAACGAGTGCACAACACCCGCCGCGTGTGACGCCAAAAGCGGTGCACGATTCGTACCTGCCTGCGATTATCAGGACCGCTTCACCGAACCTCCACATCGAGCCACGGAGGCGAAGCAACAGGGACAAGGACGCGGGAGCCCTATCCTTGTCCCCGGCAACGTCACGGATCGGCCCACACCAGGGCACCACGACAGAGGCCACCACACCGGCCCCCGTAGCTCAGTGGATAGAGCAGGCGCCTTCTAAGCGCTTGGCCGCAGGTTCGAGTCCTGCCGGGGGCGCAAGTCTCCGCCCTCCCGTTCGGGAGGGCTTTTTGCTGGTCGGAGTGGGTGACACTGGGCGCAGCGAAGCCCCGGCACCTCCTTGGTGATCAAGGGCAGGTGCCAGGGCTGTCCGGCTGTCACCGGGTTTCGCGCGTGGCCGTGTCGAGCACGTGTCGAAGTTCCAGGCCGCGCCGGTGTCAGCCGGTGGACGACTGGTCGGGGACATCTCCGGCAGCTTCGAGCCGCCTCTTCAAGTCGGGCAGCCGGCCCTCGAGGCAGCGGGCGCAGGTCGCCAGGAGCACGGCAACGCCGTTTCCCGTCCGCTCGGCCACCGGGGCGGGATTCCGTCGTCGCCCGCCCGACTCGCCTTGGAACAGCGGATCACCCGGCTTGAGCTGTTCGTCCCCCGATGTGCTGCCCCATGATGCCCGTCAGGGCGGGATGCCCGGGACAGCGCGGTCCCGCCGTCCGCGCGGCCCTGCAGGTCGCGTCGCTCGTGGATGTTCCCCGTGTCGATCCACTGCTTCCCCGACCTCCGGCGTCGCCTTGTGGAGCAGCAGCCGGCGCCCACTGATCCTGGGCACCGGGATCGGGCAGGGGCGCTTACTCGACGGGCACGTCTGGTGGTACGCGAGGACGGGATGCCTGGACGCTGAGGTAGACGAACTGGCCGGCGTCCACAAGAACCTGACCCGCAGCGCCGTCGTTCTGGTCTTCCACTGCAAGCTGTTCGTCCGAGGCGGGTGCCCATTCCCTGCGTCAGCCTCCAATGGCTCCTAGAATTTGCTGGGACGCTTTCCCACCTGCTTCACCGAAGCAAGTGGTTTGAGCTCGTCGCGATCATTTTCCTCGCGAAATGCTCTTGCCAGCGTTTCCCAGCGAGCTGCAAGCTGGCTGCAGAACCGAGAAACACCCTGCGGGGAAGATGCACTCGGCAAATCGAAAAGGCACCACATTTGGCGATGCTTGAGGATGTTTCGCAAGTCCTCAATTCGCCCATTCCTCCGCCCTTGAACTTCTTCTACCTTACCCATGAACTCATCGTCTCCGCTTGCAGGCAGATGAATTACGGGATCGCTGCTATACATTGGATAGGGAACGGTGAGTTCGTAGATTATTTCGCTTGAAGTACCGGTACGGCCAAACTCACGCATTGCTCGAATGGCTTCGCAGCGTGTCTGCCAATGCCTCCTGTTTTCAACGAGTTTAGCCACGAGACTCCATCCCTTTTCCTCTTCCTTCAGCCACCGACGAAAGCTTTCAGGCGTCAAGCCGCCGGCCAAACTCTGGGCGCTTCGATGCTTCCATACGTGAGCAGCCACGGCAGCCGATCGCTCTATCAGCAGCTGCTCATAGTGCACCAATTCAATTTCGTGCACATTGTCAGGGCGTAGCCGGTTGGGGTACCTTTCAGGATAGTGCTGCTCAGCCCACCGGATAAATTCTTCTCTCCTCCTGAGACCGACAAGGTCCGGATCATCCGCCAGGATCCAGGGGCGGATAGAGCTGGCAAATCCGCTGTCTTGGTTGCGCGAAGACAGTTCGAGAAAGTGGACCGCCCTCTCGGCCAAGTCATGAACCATTCCGCCGATCTCCTCCTCTATTTCGTCGAGCTCCTCTTCGTCGAGCCGATCAGAAAAGTACCTACTTCCACTTCTGGGCTGCACATCTGTATCTGCCACGCCTCCTCTTATCGGGAGAATGCAGGTAGAATAGATGCAAGCAGTATCGTAGTAGATTTGCCAGTGGGACAGCAGACGCGAATGCCGCATCAGAACTGTTATGTCCCGAACCTTGATCGGCCAGAACAGTTGCGCTTTCGGGGTCTCGAATACACCCATCACATCCCGGATCTTCGCAATAGCCGGATGCTTGACACCCCTGTAAGCCGATATGTATTTGAGGCCACGGAAAGGGGACTTATGGCCATGACGAAGGACGCGGGTCCAACAGCGTCGGACCGGATTCCCTACCAACAAGAGATGCAAAGCGGCTCGGGGTACTTTTCGCTCCGGTATTTTACGCGGATAGAAGTAAGACCGCCTCAGTTGCTCCGCTCTGACCTGACCGATGAATTGAAAAAATTCTCGCTGGATCAGCCTTAGCTGCGCTGTTTCGATTGGGCCCTCCGGGAGGACCTCGCTGACCTCCTTGGGTAGAGACTGGCCAGAACGTGGATTACCTTCGCCGTCTACCTCTCCTTCTTGGTCAATAAGGTACCGCTTAAAATCTTCAAAGTACTCTTTGAAGATTTCAGTGATACGTTTCCGGAGATTCTTGCATTCCTCTGCTCGCAGCCCACTGGTCTCGTCGCGCGGCGACCAGTCCGCACTCAGTCGTTCACCCATGGACAATAGAACCGCCTGGCGATACCTGGCCATGAGAATCGGAGCCCTCCACCAATCTCCGCGTATGGAAATACCTTTGCGGCGAAAATAGACCGGCTTTCTTCTGAATGGATGATAGATCTTCAGATCGAGATCCGATGGTGCGAGTTTGATGGCATCTTCATATGTAACGACTGCGTCGACGTGCATCCCTATCTGTTCTTGCAGCATGCCTACCTCGAGGCGGAGATAGGGGTTGTGAGGATCGAGCTGCAGAGCCTTGTAATAATATCGCAGCGCTTCATCAAAACGTCTGCTCTTCTTGCATTGTTGCGCTTGTTGGACGTTTCTGAAGAGTTGGGGTGGGACCGCGAGGCGTCGCCATGCAGGCCAAGGCGGCTCGTCAACAAGCCTCGTCAGTGGCAACACGAAAGCGCACACTTCGTAAGCTGCTTGTTCTAGGGCAAGATCCCATGTCTCATCAGTGCACGTGATTGGTTGACTGGCCCATTTGGGCAGTACCATCACCTGCACTGTCACGCCGCGCTTGCCGTTCTCGCTGTTGAATATTGCACCGTTGACTTGGTACGCGTAGCTGACCTGCCCGGCAGCAAGTAGCCTTCCGATACTGACGGCCAAACTTGCGCCGACGTTCTTCGTGTCTATAGCTGGGCTGCGCAACACTTCCGCGAAATCAATCTGCTGTGAACCTCCTGGAATAGGTTCGGGAGCTTGGATGTTCACCTGGTTCAGCTTCTCTCGGAAACTTGTCGTCAACCTGTCGATCGACGCATTGGATCTACCCGTCTCATCTCTCAACGGGGGCACAGAAATAGGTCCAGGGGCACTTATCCTTTTGGACATGCCAATTCTGCGCCAACAGTAGACTGCTGTCAGGCAGAAGATGCCGAGTATGAAAAATCTATAGGGTTTCAGAACCGCCAGAAGCCCCAGGATCGGCTTACCCTCCCATTCCGTGACGTCTACCCCGAATGCCAAGATTCCGCACAACACTGCGATGGCTGTAATGGCAAAGTAAGCCGACCATAGAATAGGGCGAGGTTTCGGGACGGAGGCGTCAGCCCAGTGACCCGACTTTCTCCTTCTATACATGATGACCTCGGCGGCACGGCGCTCAATAGAGTTACGTCCAGTCTAGGTTTCGAGTGTGAGCTCGCATCTTGGCGATGGCGTGCACTCGGACGAGATGACTTGGCGAGCTCATCTCTCGATGAAGGGTCAATTTTTGCGCCAGATAAACAGTTGTCTATTCACTCTGTTTGTCCCGTAGCGCCGAGAATCCCATGCCGGATGAGCGGTGGGACCGCACCGAACGTCTGGCAATGCCTTCACGAGGTCCTGCTCACCGAGGGACGTCTACCGCGAGCAGGTTTGAGCTCGCGACACCGTGCCGGTCATCGCCCGCCGTGGGACCCGGCACGACGCCGGACTGGGCACCTACCGCCGGGTGGTCGAGCGCGCCTTCGCCCGGCTCCACGGCTTCCGACGCTCGCGCACCCGCAGGGAATCGCAGGGCGGACCTTGCATCGCTGCGCGGTTCGGCATCGCCGAGGGCGACCTGTGCGTTGAACCACGCACGAGTTCCTTGCCGACGGCCGACCGGTGCAGCAGTCGACGAGTGGGGAGCCGTACGACCTGACCGCCTACACACTCGTCCTTCTCCCCGAGGGAGGACCACACACCGGGGCGGGAGTCGTGAACCGCATGGCCGCGCTCGGCGTCACCGTTCACCCCCGCCGTGGGGCAGCCGGAGTCGAGCAGGCGACCGCCGAGGGAGGCGTCGCTACTCGATGTCCACAGGGCCACACTCGTGACGTACATCCAGCGGACCCACGACGCCGACGACAGGCAGCCGGTACAGACGACGAACATGGTGGTACCGCCGCTCACAGTTAGATCATTTGAGAGATACCGATCAACCGTCACCAGCCCTGCTTCTGCCACATGTCGAACGGGAGAAGCGCAGATCCGCCGGCGACCTGGTGAGGACCGTCCCCTGCCCGCCCCGCCCCCCGCCACCTCCCCCCGCTTCCAGCACCCCCGGCCCAGGCCCGATCATGGTCCGGGACCCACCGTGGGTCGAGGAAGGGGTGTGACGTGCGGCTGCGCTGTGCTGTGCTGGACGACTTTCAGAGGGTGGCGACCGAGGTCGCCGACTGGTCGCCGGTCGCCGACCAGGTGGAGGTCGTCTCCTTCGACACCCACCTGGACGGCGAGGACGCCCTGGCCGCGGCCCTGGCCGACTTCGACCTCGTGGTGACGCTGCGGGAGCGCGTGCCCTTCCCCGGGTCGCTGATCGCCCGCCTGCCCCGGCTGAAACTCATCGTCGCCTCCGGCATGCGCAACTCGGTCATCGACTACGCGGCCGCCGAGAAGCACGGCGTCACCGTGTGCGGCACCACCAGCTCCTCCACCCCGCCCGTGGAACTGACGTGGGCCCTGCTGCTCGGTCTCGCCCGCGGGCTCGTCGAGGAGAACAACGCCCTGCGCTCCGGCGGCCCTTGGCAATCCACCGTCGGCGCCGACCTGCACGGACGCCGCCTCGGACTTCTCGGCCTCGGCAAGATCGGCAGCCGCGTGGCCCGGGTCGGTCTCGCCTTCGGCATGCACGTCAGCGCGTGGAGTCAGAACCTCACAGAGGAGCGCACCGACGAGATCGGCGTCGAACTCGCCCCCTCCCGGGAGGACCTGCTCGCCGACAGCGACTTCGTCTCGATCCACCTCGCGCTGAGCGACCGCACCCGCGGACTGCTCGGACCCGCCGAACTCGCCATCCTCAAGCCGACCGCGTACCTGATCAACACCTCGCGCGCCGCCATCGTCGACCAGGAAGCCCTCCTCGCCGCCCTGCACGAGGGCCGGATCGCCGGCGCCGGCATCGACGTCTTCGACATCGAGCCCCTGCCCGCCGACCACCCGATGCGCACCGCCCCCCGCCTCCTCGCCACGCCGCACCTCGGCTACGTCTCCCGGGCCAACTACGCGACGTACTACGGGCAGGCGGTCGAGAACATCCGCGCGTTCCTCGGGGGCGCGCCCGTACGACGGCTGCCGTGACGCCCGTCCGGGGCCGCGCCGGGTTTCCGCACCGTCCGGGTGAGGACGTTTCCGCACCGTCCGGGTGAGGACACGGAAACGGCCGGGACCCGGTGACGGGTCCCGGCCGGCCACCGCTGTGAGCGGTGGATTCACGCCACGGGCGCCGACGTGAACAAGGGCGCCTCGGCTGCCGCGTCGAACTTCAGGACTGCTTGCCAGGAACGATGACGTTGCTGACGCAGGTGACCTGGCTGTGCGAGGTCGGGCACGTCTGCGTCGAGTTGTTGGCGAAGCGGACGCTGCCGTCCTTGGCGGTCGTGATCTTGTACGTGTCCCCTTGCACGCAGCGGACCTGCCCGTTGCCGTCGTCCACGCACTTGCCGGGGCCGCCCTGGGCGGCGGCCTGGGCGGCACCGACCCCGATCAGGGCAAGGCTCCCCAGGACTCCGGCTGCCGCTGTAGCTGCGATCTTCTTCGAGTTGAGCATCTACTTTTCCTTTACGGTCGACCCCGTGACTGGACGGCGGGGTCGTTCCGGACGCTTGGGCCGACAAAGAAGCCAGACGACAGGCCCCGGGGCTCGGACCACCTGGTTCGAGCCCCGGGGCCTGCCTAGATCACCTGATCAGTGATCACTTGCCACCGAGGATGAAGTTCTGGGAGCAGGTCACGGACTCGCGCTCGCTGTTGTCCTGCTCCGACCAGCCGAGGATGCCGAGCGAGATGTTGACGTCATCGATGTTGATGAGGCCCTTGGTCGAGTCGTTCTGCTCACACGACTGGTTCTGCTTGTTCTCCAGCTTGACCTTCTCGTCCCCGTCCGCAGCGTGGCCGACACCGGCCCCCAGGAAGCTGACGCTGCCGAGCATGGCCATGACGACCGCGGCCTTCTGGTAGTTGCGCATTACTGCTCCGTTCTTGAGTGGACACAACCCGTGATGGGTTGGTCACCGACAGTCGCCAACTGTAGGTGACCCTCACGCGGCTTCTAACGGGCGAAACGCCCACTCACGCAAGTTTCTTGAAAAAAGTTGCGTTGTAACGCGGTTTTGTATGTATCGGATGGCCTAACTCAACTAGCCACTTCCGACCAACTACCGCTAGGGAACCCCCGGGGGCTACCGCCCGGGGAGGACGACGCTGTCGACACACGTGACCTGACCGCGCGAGGCCGGACAGGTCTGCGTCGACTCGTTACTGAGGTGGACTCCGCCGTCCTTGCTCGTGGTGAGCTTGTACGTACTCGTCTGCACACAGTGAACGTGACCCTTGCCGTCGTCGACGCACCTGCCGGGGCCGCCCTGGGCAGCGGCCTGGACGACTCCGCCACCGATCAGAGCGAAGCCCCCCAGGACTCCGGCTGCCGCCACCGCTGCGATCTTCTTCGTGTCGAGCATCTGTTTCTCCTTTGCGGTCGACCCCCCGCGGCTGAACGGCGGAGTCGTTTTTCCGGGCATATGGACCGGCTGGAAACCAGACAGCAGGCCCCGGGGTTCGGACACGTGGTCGAACCCCGGGGCCTGCCTTCAGATCACTGGATCAGTGCTTGCCGAAGCTCTGCGAGCAGGCCAGGGACTCCTTCTCGCTGTTGTCCTGCTGGGACCAGCCGAGGATGGCACCGACCGAAACGTTGACGTCGTCGAGCTGGATGAGCCCGGTCTGCGCGTCGTTCTGGGCGCACGCCTGGTTCTGGTCGTTGTCAATCTTGATCTTGTCGCCGTCCGAAGCGTGACCGACACCGGCACCCAGGAAGCTGACGCTGCCGAGCATGGCCATGACGACCGCGGCCTTCTGGAAGTTGCGCATTACCTCTCCGTTCTCGAGTCGACACAATCCGTGATGGACTGGTCACTGACAGTCGCACTCTAGGTGACATTCGGGGCTTTTGATAGGCAAAACGCCCAATCGCGTAACTTTCCTGAAAAAACACATTGTGGTGATGCTGTGCAGGTGTCCGGCGACCAGCGACCAGGACCGCCACCGTCGGCCAACTACCGGTCGGACAGCCGCTGTTCACAGCGGGCGGATCCTTCTCCACAGGCGGGAGGCCGCCCTCGCCACCGAACACGAAGAGCGCCTGCCGTCTCGGCGGTGCGTGTCGAGGTGGTCGCCGGGTCGCGGCCGGCGGCCGCGCGCACCTTCAGGAGCCGATCGCGCGAACGCGCCCGCGTCGACCGCACCACAAGCAGCAGGCCCCGGGGTTCGGACACATGGTCGAACCCCGGGGCCTGCCTTCAGATCAGCCGATCGTCACTTGCCGAAGCTCTGCGAGCAGGCCAGGGACTCCTTCTCGCTGTTGTCCTGCTGAGACCAGCCGAGGAGGCCGACCGAGACGTTGACGTCGTCGAGCTGGACGAGCCCGGTCTGCGCGTCGTTCTGGGCACACGCCTGCTTCTGGTCGTTGTCGAGCTTGATCTTGTCGCCGTCCGAAGCGTGACCGACACCGGCACCCAGGAAGCTGACGCTGCCGAGCATGGCCATGACGACCGCGGCCTTCTGGAAGTTGCGCATTACCTCTCCGTTCTCGAGTCGACACAATCCGTGATGGACTGGTCACTGGCAGTCACAGACTGTAGGTGAAGATCGATGGTTTTTATACGCAAAACGCCCAATCGCTTAACTTTCCCAAAAAATCTCCGTGCGGAGCTGCCGGGCAGACGCCGAGCAGCCGCCGTGGCGCGTCGCGTGCCGGACGAGACAGGGAGCCCGTCTTCGCCGCGGCATGACCCCGGCACGGCACGGGTCGTGGGGAAACAACGCCCGTACGGCGGAGCACAGGTTCAAAAAGGGTGATCCGGAGAAAAACCTCGTTACCGGTCCGGGGCCCTCGCGTTGAAACGGTCAGTGCGGTCGCGCGTACTGCTGCCGCACTCACCGATTCACTAAGGAGAACGTGATGTCTCGCATCGCGAAGGTTGGCGTTGTCGCTCTCGGCACGAGCGCTGTGGTGCTCAGTGGCGCCGGTCTCGCCGCGGCGGACGCCGGCGCCAAGGGCGCTGCCATCGGCTCGCCCGGTGTCCTGTCCGGCAACGTCGTTCAGGTGCCGGTCCACGTGCCGATCAACGTGTGCGGCAACACCGTCCAGTTTGTCGGCCTGCTCAACCCGGCCGTCGGTAACACCTGCAAGAACGAGGGTCACAAGAAGGACGACCACAAGAAGGACGACCACAAGGAGAGCAGCAAGAAGAGCGGCCACCGCCACTGACGTCTGCTGTCTGCCCCGAGAGCCCCGGCCTCCCCGAACGCCGGGGCTCTCCCCATGTCGCCGTGAGGGTCCTCGTCACCTCACGCGTACCGGTAGATCCGGCCGACGTCCTCCAGTTCGTCCGGCGTCACGTCCCACGGAGGCAGGCGCTGGTGCCGTGCCACGATCCGGCCGTGCTGCCCGTCGCCGGAGCCCGGCGGTGCCGCGGGAAGGTAACGGGCCCCGCGGTGTCTGCGCTGCCAGCGGTACCACTGCAGGTCGACGAAGGCGTGGTGCAGCCAGAACACGGGGTCGTTGACGGAAGCGCCGCCGAGCATGTCCCCGCCGACCCAGCCGTGCACCCGGTTGTGGTTGCGCCAGGACGTGCTGCCCCCACCGGTGCCCCAGCCCTCCAGTTTGTTGCGGAATCCCCGCGTGACCGTCGAGTCCCAGGGCGCCACGTCGTAGACCGGGTCCTTCAGCGCCCACTGCAGCTCGTTCTTCGTGGGCAGCTCCATGGGGGAGCGGCGGCGGCCGAGGTCCCGGGTGAGGAACACCGCGTCGGTCACATTCACCTTGATGGTCCAGTTGCCTTCCCGGTAGGCGAACGGACCCGTCATCACCTGGTGGTCGGAAGGGCGTCCGGTGCCGCCGAGGAGGTCCGCCGTCCAGGGTGCGGAGGTGGTCGTGCGGTAGCGCGTCCAGTCCCAGTACGGCACGGTCACCGAGGGGTCCACCCGGCGCAGCGCGCTCTCCAGGTCGAGCAGGAACCGGCGGTGCCAGGGCAGGAAGGAGGGTGCCATGTGCGCGGCGCGCAGTCCGTGTTCGCCGTCGGAGGAGAAGTACTCGATGTGCATCCGCACGAACTCGTCGTACTCGCCCCGCCGTTTGACCTCCAGCAGCGCCTTGACGAACCGCCGCTTCTCGGTCTTGGTGAGCGTGCCGGCGTCTCTACGCACGTACGCCATGCCGGTCCCCCGTGTGCACATGCCCCGCGTCTGCTGGTTCCGGGGCCAGGTCGCGCAGTCGGCGGCCGGGGCCGAGTTCGTCGACGGCTGCGCGGGCGGCTTCGAGTGGTGACCGGTACGAGCAGTAGTGGTCGACCATGCTCAGCCAGGTGCCGTCGGCCCGGCGCATCAGATGCAGCGGTCGGCCGTCCACAGTGACGTGCCACCGACCCCGCCCGCCCGACCCGGCCGACGGGGTCCACGTCCCTCGGATGCGGCGGCTGCGGTAGGTCTGGTCGAAAGCGGCTTCGCCCAGGACGTTTTCGGTTCCGGGGCGCCGGAGCCGGAAGGCGGCGGCCACCGGGGCCGCCAGGGTGGCGGCGAGGGCGCAGGCACGCAGACCGCGCGTCACCTCCCGCCGTGTCCTGCCCGCCCGTTCGGGTCGCGCCGGGGTCGGTGCCCCGCCTCCCGCCGGTCCTCCGCCGATGCTGACGACCATGTCCACTCCTCGTCCGGTTCCGGTGTCGTAGCCGTAACCGCCGGACGTCCCGCGCGGTCACCGCCGCGCGGCCAGACAAGTGATCGCCGGCGTAGCTGCCGGTAGGGGGGCGGGTCGCGTCACCGGCAGGACACACAACGGAGGGCCGGCCCTCGAACTGTCCGAGGACCGACCCTCCGTACGCGTGGTCCCAGCTCTAGAACCACAGGTTGCCGTGCACCGGCTTGGTGTCGTTGACCGCGGACGCGGCGTTCTTCGCCGTCTGGACCAGCGATTCCTTGCCCTGAGCGCTCACATCTAGGGGAACCCTGGTGCTCACGCCGCCGGTGAGGTCGGTGGACGCCAGGTCCCGAGTGTTCTCAGCGGCCGGAGCCGGCTGCGGAGCGGGGGCGGGCTGAGCAACCGGAGCC
>NZ_WWIQ01000049.1:111498-163767 GCF_009862985.1 Streptomyces sp. SID5464
CTCAGCGGCCGGAGCCGGCTGCGGAGCGGGGGCGGGCTGAGCAACCGGAGCCGGCTGAGGAGCCGGGGCGGGCTGAGCAACCGGAGCCGGCTGCGCAACCGGGGCAGGCTGAGCGACCGGAGCCGGGGCGGGCTGAGCCATCGGAGCACTCTGAACAGCCGGAGCGCTCTGAACCGGAGCGGCCTGAGCAACGGGAGCGCTCTGGGCGACCGGGGCAGCCTGCACGTCCGGAACGCTCTGAGCGGCCGGCGCGCTCGGGGCGACCATGGCGTCCTGGGCGAACGCGGGTGTGGCGGAACCGGCAGCGATCAAGGACCCGGCAAAGACGGCGGCAGCCTTCAGAGACTTCATCGTGTTCCTTTCTTCGGCAACGCGCGTCGCCGGAGGGAATTCTGTCGCCGTGCCTAACGAGCCCTGGCCTGGGCGGAAACCGGAGATGCCCAAGATTGCCGATACCTCATACGAGATCTATTAACAGACCGGGCCACGGAACGGAAAATGAATCGGAGGAATACGCGAAGTCGGGCGGGAAGAACGACAGTCGTGGCGCCGCTCCCTGAGGTCGGCACCACGACTGGACGCGGTTCAGGAGGCCGGCGGCACCACCCGCGTCAGCAGCGGGACGGCCGGGTACGTGACGGCCGCGGGCATCGTCGTCGGCACCGATGTCGACGACGTGCTGGACGACGGCGACGAAACGGAATCGTCCTGAAGCAGGTTGCCTCCGATCAGTCCGGCGAGGAGGTCGTCCACCCCGTTCAGCAGGTCGTCGACGGAGGGAAGGATGCCGCCGACACCGGAGGTGATGGCCTGCAGGAGACTGTCGACAGCTCCCAGCACGAGGTCCAGCAGGTCGGTCACGGGGTCGGCGGCGCGCCGGTCGGGCGCCCCGGGCACCAGGGCGGGCAGGGCGGGAGCCGGCAACAGCACGACCGTCGACGTCATCGAGGTTCGCTCGCCCTTGGCGGCCGCCTCGGTCAGGGCGGCCTTCGCTTCGGCTCCCAGCTTCCTGGCCTCGGACGCGGGCAGTCGGCCGTCGCTCCGGAGCACGGCGTGCAGCAGGTCGGCGACCGGGGTGAGCTCACCCCAGTTGAGTCTGTCGATCTGCGCGAGACGGGCATCCGCGCCGGGAAGCCGGGCGTCGGGCGCCACATGAGCGTGCCCGCGAGCCGAGTCGGCCGCCATGGCTACGGGGCCGGTGATCCCGACCAGAAGGGCGGCGCACAGGGCGCTGGACGCGATGCGCCGTGCGGGCAGAGCACACATGGAGATTCCTTTCGACGGCGTTGGATCTTGAGCCCACCGTGAAAGCGCCCGCGACTTCCCGCAACCGCTCATAGGCTTTTCGGGATTTAACAATTCCCCCATTCGCCGTGCCCGCCCTGATCAGACGGTATGTCAGGACGCCCCCTTCTCGGCCCCTGCCGGAGCAAGGCACCGGCCTCCCCCGAATGGAGGCGCTGACCGAGGCCGGAGGCGACGGCCGGAACCAGCAAGGACTTGCTGCTTCACGATTCCGACACACTTGTCAGACTTCACCGAATTTCTTCGACTATGTCCGATTGATGACTAGAGTTGCGAACCGCCCGACGCACTTCTCAGCGCGGACACATCGCTCTCGTGGCACTGCTGCCACGGCCACCTGTTCCGAAAGGGCAACGACCGGTCATGCGCCATTCTCTGGGCCCCGTGTTTCGCCGCGCGACCGTGGGCGTCCTGGCCCTTGCGGCCGTGTGGGCAGCAAGCAGTTCCCCGGCCGCCGCTCCGGCCGCCGCGCCCGCGCCGGAGGCCGAGAGCCTCGGCTTCGCCGAGCGGTACCGCACGCTCCAGCACGGCGGCATCGTACGCGCGGCCAACGCGTCGATCACCTGCCGCACGGCCCAGGCGCCTTCGTGCCCGGACGCCCAGGCAGGCGGGTCCGGTGTGAACGGCGACTTCGACATGTTCTACGTCGATGTCGACCGCGACCCCAACACCTACAACTCCTCCCGCGCGGAGGTCCGCCTCCCCAACGCCTCCCGGGTGACGTACGCGCGCCTCTACTGGGGCGGCAACCTGCGCGTGGGCGAACAGAAGCCGCCGCAGGACAACGAGCGCGTGCTGATCGCCGAACCCGGCGGAGAGTACAAGGAGTTGCTCGCCGACACGACGGTCGGACACCGGGTGGCGGACGGCATGGACGCCTTCCAGGCCTCGGCCGACGTGACACGGCTGGTGCGGGAGGGCGGGCCCGGCCTGTACACCGTGGCGCAGATCAACATCGCCATGGGCAGATCGGCGGCCGGGGCGTGGGGTGGCTGGACGCTCGTGGTGGCCTACGAGAACCCGTCGGAGCCACTGCGTCACCTCGCGCTCTGGGACGGCTTCACCCCGCTGAGGCCCGGTGCGGCACAGGAGATCCGGATGACCGATCTGGGCTTCGCCGCGGGCGCGTGGGGCCGTGCCGGCCTGGTGACGTACAACGGCGACCGCGGCACCACCGGCGACTCGCTCACCGTGACCACCGGCCAGTCCGAGTTCGCCCTCACCAACGCCGCCAACCCCCGGGACGACGTCCTCAATTCCACCATCAGCGAGCCCGGGGCGGATGCGGCACGGGTGCCCGCGCACGCCAACAACCTCGGCTACGACTCCGACGTGTTCGATCTCGGAAGTGGCCTGCAGCAGGCCGGTGACCAAGCGACCTTCCGGCTCCACTCCCAGCAGGACGCGGCGTGGGCCGGCGTGCTCTTCGCCGCCGTCGACGCACGGCGGTGACTCCGTCGCCGCCCGCCCCGAACACCTTCGCGAGCGAGGAATCCGCCCACATGCACACCGCCCCCCTCCCAAGAGTCCTGCACCTCACCCAACCGGTGGACGGCGGCGTCGCGCGCGTCGTGACGGATCTGGTCCGCGCCCAACTGTCGGACGGCCTGGACGTCACCGTGGCCTGCCCCGACAGCGCGCTCACCACGAAGCTGCGGACGCTCGGCGCGCGCGTACGGCACTGGCACGCGACACGGTCGCCGGGTACGTCGCTCGTCCGGGAGGTGCGGCACCTGGCGCGGGTGATCGACGAGGTGCGCCCCGATCTGGTGCACGCGCACAGCGCGAAGGCCGGGCTCGCCGGACGGCTCGCGGTACGCGGGCGGATTCCGACGGTCTTCCAGCCGCACGCCTGGTCGTTCGAAGCGGTCAGCGGGGGCACCGCGGCCCTGGCGCTCCTATGGGAACGCTGGGGGGCACGTTGGGCCTCACGCGTGGTGTGCGTGAGCGAGGCGGAACGCGCCACCGGCATGGACGCCAGGATCACCGGCCGGTGGACCGTCGTCCCCAACGGCATCGACCCGGAGCGCTTCCGCCCGGCCCCCGCGGGCGCCGTACGGGCCGGGCTCGCCCCGCTCGCCGGCATCCGCCCGGCGGCACCGCTCGCCGTGTGCGTGGGGCGGCTGTGCCGGCAGAAGGGGCAGGACGTCCTGCTGCGGGCGTGGGAAGCCGTCGTGCGGCAGGTGCCCGACGCCCGCCTGGTCCTCGTCGGCGACGGGCCGGACCACGACCGGCTCCGCGAAGGCGCCCCGGAATCCGTGGTGTTCACGGGAGCCGTCGCCGACGCCTCCCCCTGGTACCAGGCCTCCGATCTCGTCGTCCTGCCGTCCCGCTGGGAGGGCATGGCCCTGGCGCCGCTGGAGGCGATGGCCTGCGGGCGGCCCGTGGTGGTCACGGACGTCGACGGCGCCCGCGAGAGCCTGCCACCCTCCTTCGCCGCCCGGTGCCTGGTCCCGCCGGAGGACCCGGCCGCGCTGGCCGGGGCCGTCACCGAGTTGCTGGCCGATCCGCTGCTGCGCGAGTCGCTCGGCAGCCAGGGCCGTCGGCACGTGCTGTCCACCCACGACGTGCGCTACACCGCCGAGGCCGTCTCGGACGTCTATCGCGACCTGCTCGGCCCATGGACCGCCGCCACCCCCAGCGCTGAGCACGGTCAGCCGCTCGGCACCGGACGTGGCGCCGAGGCGAACCGGACACCACAGCGCGTCGAGCCCACCGAGTACAGGGAGTCCATCCACTCGTGACCGCCGAACGTACCGTGCCCTCCCCCGGCGTACCGCCACGGGACCACGGATCCTCACCAGTCTCGGTCATGCCGCCGCGCGGCACCGCCACCGGTTTCCGGCCGTCCGCACCGCGGCGGCCGGCCCGTCCCGCCTCCCCCGTGGCGCTGCTCGTCGCGGACGGCGTGGCCGCCCTGGCGGGCGCGCCGGCGCTCACCGATGCCCAGCGCCACCCACTGCTCGTCACCCTGCTGATCGTCATGTCGCTGCTGCTGCGCCGGCGCGACGGGCGGCCGCCGGTACCGGGGCTGCTGGAGGAACTGCCCGCCGTGTGCGGCCGCATCGCGGTGGCCTGGCTGGCACTCGCGGCGCTCCTGGCGGCGTACCGGCCGGAGCACGCGTTGACGCTCCGTACCGTGCTGACGGGCCTTGCCCTGCACGCGGCGGCCGGCTGTGTGCTGCGCGGAGCGGTGCACGCGCGGCGGCGCGCCGCGCTGCTGCGGCACCCGCACACCGCACTCGTCCTCGGCCCGGCGGCGACCGCGCAGCGCGTGGCCGCCGCCGTACTGCGTCACCCGCGGTGCGGTGTGCGGCCGGTGGGGATCGTCGCCGAGCAGCCGGACGGCAGCGAGAGCCTGCCGGTGCTGACGACCCCCGAGGAGGTCGAGCGTGCGGTCATCCAGAACGGGGTGCGGGCGGTGCTGGCCGTCCACCCCTCCGTACGCGCCGAACAGGAGCCGCTGCTGCGGGCACTGGCCGAGTCGGGCTGCGTGGTCTGGGAGGTCGACGCCGATTCCCCGTCGTACGCGACGCGGGAGCGGCTGGCCGGGTTCTCCTGCCGGCGCCTGGACATGTCCCCCGCCCGGCGCGGCAGCGCGGCCAAACGGGCGCTCGACATTCTCGTGTCGGGAACGCTGCTGGTGCTGGTCAGCCCGCTGCTGCTGGCCTTCGCCGTGGCGCTGCGGATCAGCGACGGGCCGGGCGTGGTGTTCCGGCAGGAGCGCATCGGCAGGAACGGCAAGCCGTTCACGCTGCTGAAGTTCCGTACGCACCGCCCGGTCGACGAGCACGAGTCGGCAACCCGGTGGAGCGTGGCGAACGAGAACGAGATGCGCTGGTTCTGCCGGATGCTGCGGCGTACCTCGCTCGACGAACTGCTCCAGCTGTGGAACGTGCTCCGGGGCGACATGAGCCTGGTCGGACCGCGGCCCGAACGCCCGTACTTCGTCGCGCAGTTCGGTCAGACGTACCCCGGTTACTCGGTCCGCCACCGCATGCGGACCGGCATCACCGGCCTCGCCCAGATCCACGGTCTGCGCGGCGACACCTCGATCGAGGACCGCTGCCGGTTCGACAACGCCTACATCGACGACTGGTCCCTGTGGCAGGACGTCTGCATCCTGCTGCGCACCGCGGCCACGGTGGTACGTCCCACGGGGAGCTGAGAGAGGTGAGCCTCGCAACTGCACCGCTCCCCCGCCGCGTCGGAGCGCTGACACCGGCCCTGGCCGTGGTGGCCGTACCCGCCCTGCTGGCGCTGCCGCTGACCCCGGACGGTGCGGGGCCCGCCGACGTGTTCTCCGGGCTGGTGGTGGTGTACTGCGTGATCCGTCTCCTGTTCGAACGGCGGCGCCCGCTGTCGCCCGCCGCGGCCGTGGTTCTGGGCCTGCCGGTCGTGGGGCTCGCCCTCGCCGCCATGGGGGCGTTCTCGTCCCAGGCCGGGCTCACCGGCCTGGGACGCTATCTGCAGACCTTCGTCCTCGTCCCGGCGGCCGTGCTGCTGCTGCTCCGCGACCGGGCCGGCTTCCGGTTGGTGGCCTGGTCGTTCGTGGGGCTCGGTCTGTGTCAGGGAGCCGTCGGCGTCCACCAGTTCGTCACCCGGACCGGCGCCTCCTACCAGGGCGAGAACATCCGGGCGGTCGGCACCTTCGGTGCGCACGACGTGATGGGCATGGCGACGGCGGTCTCCCTCGGCCTGGTGTGCGCGGTCGGGATCGCGCTGGGCCGGCTGTCCGTACGGCAGCGGGTGGCCGCCGCCGCGTGCGCTGTGCTGTTGCTGCTGCCGCTCGCGCTCTCCTTCAGCCGCGGAGCCTGGATCGCGACCGTCCTGACGTGCATCCTCCAGCTGGTACTGGCCGGGCTGCGGCGGGCGCTCAAGGTGGTGGCGGCCGCGTTCGCCGCGGGTGTCATCCTGGTGGGCGGGTTCGGTGTGGGCTCGGCGGTTCTGCAGCAGCGGATCGACAGCATCGCCCAGGTCACCGACGCACCCGACCAGTCCGTCGTCGACCGGTACACCCTGTGGGCGTCCGCCACGGAGATCTGGCGCCAGCACCCCCTGACAGGTGTCGGGCTGAAGGGCTTCCCCGAGTACCGGGACGGGCACGCCACGCTGGCGCTGTCGTCGGGCAGCGAGACCGACGGCGCGGGGATGGTGTACCAGAGGCAGCCGCTGCTGTCTCCGCACAACATGTACCTGCTGGTGCTGAGCGAGCAGGGCCTGATCGGGCTGCTGGCGCTCACCGGGAGCTGGCTGGCGCTGCTGGTGTGCGGGATGCGGCGCCTGCTGCGCGTCCGCGACCACGGCCCGGGACTCGACTGCGGGCTCGTCGCCTGCGGGCTGCTGGTCTGGCTGCTGACCGACTTCATGTACGGAGACATCGGCGGTCCCGCGACCGTGCTGACGGCCGTGGCCCTGGGGCTCGGGGCGTGGTGGGCGCTGACCGGCGAGGCGCGGGTGGAGGCGCCCCGCAGCGAGGTGCGGGAACGCGCCGAGGAGGCCCTGGCGCGATGACGGTGGTGCCTTCGCAGTCCCCCGGCCCCGAAACGGACGACGCGGCGACCGTGCCCCCGGCGCGTGCCGCCACCAGGGCCGGGGACGGTGCCGACCCGGCCTCGGCGGCGTCGGTCTCCGGAAGCTTCCTGGCCAGGGCCGCGCTCGTCACGGCGTCGCTGTCCATCGCCGGCTCACTGCTCGGCCTGGTGCGCGACCAGTCGCTGGCGCGGCTGTTCGGTGCCGGGAGCGACACGGACGCCTTCCTGGTGGCGTGGACCGTTCCGGAGTTCGCCGCCACGCTGCTCATCGAGGACGGGCTGGCGATCGCCCTGATCCCGGCGTTCAGCATGGCGCTGGCCCGCCGCGCCCGGGGCGTCCCGGGCGACCCGGTCCGCGCCCTGGTCGGCGCCACCCTGCCCCGGCTCTGCCTCGCCCTCGCCGCGGTGGCCGCGCTGATCGCCGCCACGGCTCCCTATCTGGTTCAGGCCCTCGCACCCGGCCTGCCCGACCCCGGGCTCGCCGCCGACTGCACCCGGATCACGGCGACCTGCGTGCTGGCCTTCGGGCTCGCCGGGTACTGCAGTGCCGCCCTGCGGGCACACCGCTGTTTCCTCGCGCCCGCGGCGATCTACGTCGCCTACAACACCGGCATCATCGCCGCGATGTTCCTCTTCGGCGAAGGCTGGGGCGTGCGCTCCGCCGCGGTCGGGGTCGCGGCGGGCGGCTGTCTGATGGTGGCGGTGCAACTGCCGTCGCTGTGGCGGCGACTGGCGTCGCCCGCGCCGCCCCTCGCCAGGGCGGGGGCGGAGGTCGGGGAGCGGCCGATGCAACTCGCCCTGGTCGCCGCCGTACTCCTCTTCGCCCTGTGCCGCCAGTCGCAGGTCCTCGCCGAACGCTTCCTCGCCTCCGTCCTGCCCGCCGGCGCCATCTCGCACCTGAACTACGCGCAGAAGGTCGCCCAGATCCCGATGACGCTGTCGCTGATGGTGTGCACCGTCACCTTCCCGGTGGTGGCGCGGGCCCTCGCGGACGGCGACACCGCGCGCGCCCGCAGCCGCGTGGAGCGGGATCTGGCGCTCGCCTCGTGTCTGGTGCTGCTCGGCATGTGCGCGGTGATCGCCTGCGCCCCGCAGATGATCGAACTGCTCTTCCAGCGGGGCGCGTTCACCGCGAGCGACACCGCGGCGACGGCTGACGTCATGCGCGTGTACGCCCTCGGGCTGCTGGGCCAGACCCTGGTGGGCGCCCTCGTGCGCTCCTACTTCTCGGCGGGCCGGGCCAGCTGGTACCCCCTCGGCGCGATGGCGGCGGGCATCGCCGTGACGTCCTGGATCGGCGCCGTCACCGTGCACTCCTGGGGCGTGGCGGGGATCGCCGCCGCCAACGCCCTCGGCATCACCGTCACGGCCGCCCTGCTGCTCGCCGGGCTGCGAACGGGCCGGCTGAACAGCCCGCACAGCGTCTCGGTCCGTGTCCGGCGGGTCCTGGCCGAACTGAGCAGGCTGGTGTGCGCCGCGGTCGTCGCCACGGCCGCGGGGGCGTTCGCCGCGAGCCGGCTGCCGTCCCCGGCGGCGGGCCTCGCGGCCGGCTGCCTGACCGTGACCTTCGTCTTCGTCCCGCTCACCTGGGCCCTCGGTGCCCAGAGTCCCGCGTCCGCTCTGCGCTTCCTACGCGCCGTCACACGAAGGCTCACACATGGCCGCTTCCGTTGACTCCCTCGACACCGGCAGACCCCCGGCCCCGCGCAGCGGTCCGGTCCCCTGGGTGGCGATGTACCACTCGGTGGGCGACTGCTCGGACGACCCGTACCGCATCACGGTCACGCCCGAGCGGCTCGGTAAGCAGCTGGCCTGGCTGCGCCGGCGCGGGCTGCGGGGCGTGTCCGTGGCCGAGCTGCTCGCCGCCCGCGCCCGGGGCGAGGGGCGGAACCTGGTCGGGCTGACCTTCGACGACGGGTACGCCGACTTCGTCACCGACGCCCTGCCGCTGCTGCACCGCTGGGACTGCGGCGCCACCCTCTTCGTACTGCCCGGGCGGCTCGGCGGCGACAACGCCTGGGATCCGCTCGGACCGCGCAAGCCGCTCCTGACCGCGGACGGCATCCGGCGCGCGGCCGCCGAGGGCGTGGAGATCGGCTCGCACGGGCTGACGCACGTCGACCTCACCAAGGCGGACGACCTCACCCTCAAGGCCGAGGTCGCCGAAAGCCGCGCCCAGCTCGAGGAGCTGACCGGCGCCCCGGTCGACGGCTTCTGCTACCCGTACGGCACGATCGACGCCCGCGCCGTCCAGGCCGTACGGGACGCGGGGTACACCTACGCCTGCGCCATCGACCCCGGCCCGCTGACCGGCCCGCACGCCCTGCCGCGCGTGTACGTCGGCCAGGAGGACACGGCCTGGCGCCTGCACCTCAAGCACTGGCTGCACCGGTTGCGCCGGCGGCCGGTGGAGGGCCTGTGAGATGAGGGTTCTGCACATCATCACGGGCCTCGGCGTCGGCGGGGCCGAGCAGCAGCTGCGCCTGCTGCTGCGGCACCTGCCCGTCGACTGCGACGTCGTGACCCTCACCAACCCCGGTGCGGTCGCCGCGGGCCTCGAGGCCGACGGCGTCCGCGTCACGCATCTCGGCATGGGCGGCAACCGTGACCTGGCCGCGCTGCCGCGCCTGGTCCGGCTGATCCGCGCCGGCGGCTACGACCTGGTGCACACCCACCTGTACCGCGCCTGCGTCTACGGCCGGTTCGCCGCGCGCGCGGCCGGGGTCCGGGCGGTCGTCGCCACAGAACACTCCCTGGGCGACTCGCAGATGGAGGGCCGCAGGCTGACGGCGGGGGTGCGCGGGCTGTACCTCGCCAGCGAGCGGCTCGGTTCGGCGACGGTGGCCGTCTCCCGGACGGTGGCCGAGCGCCTGAAGCGCTGGGGCGTGCCCGCGCCCCGCATCGAGGTCATCCCGAACGGCATCGACCTGGGCCGCTTCCGCTTCGACCCGGAGCGGCGCGAGCACACCCGCCGGCACCTCGGCGTGCCGGAGGGCACCCGGGTCGTGGGCGGAGTCGGCCGGCTCACCGCGGGGAAACGGTTCGACGTCCTCGTCCGCGCGCTCACCCTGCTCCCGGACGACCACCGGCTGCTGCTGGTGGGCGGCGGCCCCGAGGAGCACGCCCTGCGTCGCACGGCCCACGAGGCCGGCGTGGCCGGCCGGGTGGTGTTCACCGGCGAGCGGCCCTACGTGCCCGACGGCTCGCCCGGCCCGGACCTGCCCTCGCTCATGGCGGCGATGGACGTGCTCGCGTCCCCGTCCACGGAGGAGGCGTTCGGTCTGGCGGCCGTGGAGGCGCTGGCGTCCGGCCTGCCCGTGCTCTACGCCTCCTGTCCGGCCATCGAGGACGTGCGGCCGCCCGCCTCCGGCGCCCGGCGGGTGAGCGGCGGCCCCGAGGCGTACGCCCGCGCGATCGCCGAGGTCCGCGAGGCCGGGGCCCGGCCGCGCACGGCCTCGGAGGTCGCCCACCACTACAGCATCACCCACTGCGCGGCCCGTCTGACGGACGTGTACGCGGCAGCGGTCTCCAGTTCGCCGTCCCTCTCACCTCTGGGAGCCACCTCCTCATGACCGACACTCCGCCCCGTCAGCGCCGCTCGACCCTGGCTCGTCTCAGAGGGCTTCCGCTGTGGTCCGTGCTCGCGGCCGGCACCCTCGTCGGGGGTCTGCTCGGCGGTGCGTACGGCTTGCTCACACCGTCCACGTACACGGCCACGAGCTACGTCATCGCCGTACCGACCGAGAAGTCCACGCCGGACGCCGCCCTCGGATTCGCTCAGGCGTACGGCCGGGTCGCCACCCAGCTCGCCGTGCTCGGGGACGCGCAGGTGTACGCGGGTGTGCCCGTGAACACCCTGCAGCGCAGTGTGCGTACGGCGACGTCGCCGGACGCGCCGATGGTCGCCGTCTCGGCCACCTCCTCGCGCCCCGGCCTCGCCGTCGACATGGCCAACGCCGTCACCCGCGCGCTGACCCGACACGCCGACGACACCAGGAGCAACACCAATGTGCGGCTCGTGCAGTTCTCGCGGGCGGTGGAGCCTAACGAGCCGACGTCCGCGTCCCCGGCGGTGACCGGTCTGGTGGGGGCGAGCGCGGGCGGTCTGCTGGGCGGCCTGGTCCTGCTGGCGCGGCCGAGGAAGGCCGGCCAGGACGACGAACCCGCCCCGGCCCCCTCGGTGCCCGGCCCGGCCGCCGCCGCCGATGTGCGCGGACAACGGTGACGGCGGCGGGCCTGTCCGGACACGGCACCGGGGAGCGCTGTTTCGCCGCGGTCTACCACCAGTCGAAGCGGAGGCAGAGCTTCCCGCCGAGCCACTCCTCCACCCAACTGCCCAGGTCGATGGGCGTGCAGTCCGCCGGGGGCGGCGGTGTGCTGGGCGGGGTCGGCTTCGGCGTGGGCGTGAGGGGCGGCGTCGCCTGGTCCGTGCGGCCGAACAGGGCGGACCGGTAGAGGTGGGCCGACCTCGGGTTGGCCCCGCACTGCCACACACCGTGCGGGCAGTAGTCGGTCAGCGTGTTGTACAGCGGTTTGTGCTCCTCCATCCAGGCGAGCATGCGCCGCATGTACTCGGCATTGTCACCGTTGCGGAAGAGACCCCATTCCGGATAGGAAATGGGTTTGCCGTGAGCCTTCGCGAAATCCACGTGGTGCTGCAGCCCGTAGGGCTCATTCACCTGCTGGTCGAACGACATCCCGGCCGGCTGGTCATAGGAGTCCATGCCAATGATGTCGACCGTGTCGTCTCCCGGATAGCATTTCGTCCAGGGAACGGCGTCCACGCCACGACTCGGCGTGAAATCGAACCGAAATTTCTGGCCCGGCACGGAACGCATGGTGGTGACGATCCGATTCCAGTACTTCTTCCAGGCCTCCGGGTCCGGCCCACACCGATGGGTGTACGTGGTGCCGTTCATTTCCCAGCCGAGCACGATGATCGTGTCCGGCACCTTCAACTCCACCAGCCGCTCGGCGAGGACACGGAAGTGGTGATCGAACTCCCCGGCAGCGCCCTGCCGCAGCAGCCGCCGGACCTCGCTGTCGGAGACGCCCTCCTCGTTGCGCTCCTGCATGGGGACGTTGAGGACGAGCATCCGGTCGGCCTTCTTGTTGCGCCAGTGCGCCCACACCTTCAGGAAGTCGGCGGAACCCTCGATGTCGCGCCAGCGGTGGCCCGGCAGGTAGGTGTGGCCGGCGCGGAGGTCCGCGCCGCCCAGCCAGTGGCTGAACAGCGGCATCCGGGCCACACCGCGGCCGTCGGACTTGAGGAAGACACCGAAGGCCGGGGCTTCCTGGCCCGCCACCGGGGTGGTGGCCGGGGTGGGTGCCGAGGGCAGGGGGACGGCCGGAGGAGTGAGGGCCGAGGGCGTGGCCACGGGCGTCGTCGGGCTCGGTGCCGGAGCCCGAGGATCGGCGGCTCGCGCCACCCCCACCCCCGCCGCGGGGCCGGACGCCAGGGCGGCCGACGCGGCGACCGCTGCCGCGCCCAAGGCCAGCCGGCGGACCCCGGCCCGCTTGTGCTGTGGGGCCATGCCTGTTCCTTTCTTCGCTCTCGTCCGGACTACTGCCACCGTTTGTGTTATTGACGGGCAGTCATATGAAGTCAGTCACAGAAAAGCCATGAGCGCCACAACCATTACGACTTTCGAGTGCCGGGCTCGCCCGTGCGGGTGAGCCGATCGAAGAGAAAGAGAGAATTCGTGTCGCTGCTCGACACCCGCGTCCCCGCTGTGCTGCTGCGGATCGACCGGAATCCCTTTCACCACGGAACCCTGGGGGCCGCGCGTTCGCTCGGCAGGTCGGGCGTGGAGGTACACGTCGTCGCGGATTCCGCGGAAAGTCCCGTGGGCGCGTCACGTTACGTACGCCAAATGCATCCCCCGCCCCTCCCGGGAGCGTCCCCGGACGACATTCTCGCCGTGCTGCGCCGCGTGGCCGACGCGATCGCGCGCCCCGCAGTGCTGGTCCCGTTGGACGACGCGAGCGCGATCGCCGTGAGCCGGATGCGGGACGAACTCGCCCCTTCCTACCTCCTGCCCTCGATGCCGGGCACTGTGGCCGAACGCGTCGCCGACAAGGCGGAACTGGCCGCCGTGTGCGCGTCCACCGACGTCCCGCACCCGACGACACTGATCCCGGACAGTCCCGCGGAGGTCGCCGACGCCATGCGGCGGCTCGGACTGCCGGTGGTGGCCAAGTGGAGCCGGCCCTGGCTGCTGCCCGCCGGCGGCGGGCTGCGCAGCACGGTCCTGGTCCGGTCCGTGCAACAGGCCCGGGAGCTGTTCCTGCGCACCGAGGAAGCGGGCAGCCGGCTGCTGCTCCAGGCGTACCTGCCACCGGGGCCGGACCGGGACTGGTTCTTCCACGGCTACGCCGACCACTCGGGCACCGTGCGCGCGGGCGGACCGGGCCGCAAGCAGCTGGCCTGGCCGCGCGGGGCGGGGCTGACCGCGGTCGGCTGCTGGACGCCCAACACGCAGGTGCAGGCGCTGGCCGAGCGGCTCACCGGCGAGTTGGGCTACCGGGGCGTCTTCGACCTCGACTTCCGCCGCTGCGGCACGACGGGCCGCTACCACCTGCTCGACTTCAACCCGCGCGCCGGCGCCCAGTTCCGGCTCTTCGCGGACAGCGCGGGCCTGGACGTCGTACGGGCCCTGCACCTGGATCTGACGGGCCGTCCACTGCCGGACGGGGCCCCGCTGGCCGGACGGGCGTTCGTGGTGGAGAACTACGCGCCGCTGGCGGCGCTGCGTGCGGCGCCGGGCGGGCGTGAACTGGCCTGGTACGCCGCGGACGACCGCGCCCCCGGGCGGGTCATGTGGGCCCAGTGGTGCCGGCACGTGTCCCGCCGGCTGCGTGAGCGGCTGGGCACGACGACGACGGCACCGACGGCCCGGCTGATTCCCCGGGCAGCCTCGCCCTCCCTGACCGACAACGAGAAAGCGAGCAGTTGATGGTGTACGACCTTCTGGTGGTGGGCGCAGGCCCGTACGGCCTGTCGATCGCGTCCCACGCCGCGGCCGCCGGGCTGAACCTGCGCGTGTTCGGCCGGCCCATGGCCTCCTGGCGGGACAACATGCCCCGCGGCATGTTCCTGAAGTCGGAACCGTGGGCGTCCAACCTCTCCGACCCGGCCGGGCGGTGGCGACTGGACGCCTACTGTGCGGAGCACGGCCTGACGGCACGTCACGCGCATCCGATTCCCGTCGAGGCGTTCGCGCAGTACGGCCTGTGGTTCGCGCGCCACGCCGTGCCGGAGGTGGACGAGCGCACGGTGACCCGTGTGGCGGCCGGGCCCGGCGGTTTCACGGCGGTCACCGAGGACGGGCAGGAGGTGCACGCGCGGACGGTCGCCCTGGCGGTCGGTGTGATGCCGTTCGTCGAGGTACCGCAGGCACTGCGCGGACTGCACCCCGCGCTGGTGACCCACAGCAGCCACCACAGCGACCTCGACCGCTTCCGCGGCAAGGACGTCACGGTGATCGGTGGCGGTCAGGCGGCCCTGGAGACGGCGGCGCTGCTCGCCGAACAGGGCACCCGCGTCCGGGTGCTGGCGCGGGCGGCGCAGCTGCGGTGGAACGATGTGCCGCCGCCCTGGGAGCGCCCCTGGTGGCAGTCGGCCCGCTCCCCCCACAGCGGGCTCGGCCCCGGATGGCGGAACTGGTTCTACTCGGAGCGCCCCAACCTCTTCCGGCGGCTGCCGGAGCCGACCCGGGCCCGCATCGCGACCACGGCGCTGGGGCCGGCGGGCGCGTGGTGGGTGCGGGACCGGGTGGAGGGCGTGGTGGAGCTGCTGCCGGGCCATGAGGTCACCGCGGCCAGTGCGGTGCCGGGCGGGGTACGGCTGGACACGGTGAGCCGCGCGGGTGCCCTGCGCAGCCTGGAGACCGAACACGTCATCGCCGCGACCGGGTTCCGGGCGCGTTGCGACCGGCTCGGACTGCTCTCCCCCGAGTTGCGCGGCACGCTCGCGGCACTGCCGGACGGCTCCCCGGAGGTCGGGCGCAGCTTCGAGTCCTCCTACCCCGGCCTGTTCCTCGCGGGCCTGGTGACGGCCTCGGGCTTCGGCCCGGCCATGCGCTTCGTCCAGGGCGCGTCCTTCACGGCGTCGACCCTCGTCCGCGGTGTGCGCCGCCGGCTCGGGGCGACACCGGCGGGCCGCACCGTCCCCGCACCGGTGGACGGCAGCCGGAGCGAGTCGCCGTCTCCGGTACGGCGCTGACGGGGAACCGCGCGGGTGACACGGGGGCCGCTGACGGCGACGGAGTCGTCAGCGGCCCTTCCTTGTGCCGGGGGCGGCGGTGGGAGGTGCGGTGTGCGCGACGGCCGACACCCCCCGGATCATGTCGACGGGGGGTGCGGGTGGTGCTTGTCCCGGGAAGCCAGGGCTCGCGCCGGGACCCTGGAAGGTGCGGCGTGTGGTCCCCGGACCGGCTGTGGCCCGCCTCGGGTGGTGGCAGGCGCCGGTCCGGGGTGAGGTGCGGGTGCCGGGCGGGTCGCGTCCGGCACCCGGCGACAGCTAGCGGGACCAGGTGGTGCGACCGCGGCGGTACAGCATCACCCCGCCGGCCATCAGCGCGGCGCTGGCGACCGAGGCGGCCACCAGCGCCTCACTGCCGGTCTCGGCCAGCTGGGGCAGCGGGCCGCTCTCCTCTTCCGTGGTGGACGGCTTCTCGCTGTCCTTCTCGGGCGCGGGCGGGGAGTCCGGGGTCTCCTCGTCGTGCGGCGTGGGACGCTCCTTGGCCGGGGGTGTCCGGTCCTGACCACTCGGCTTCGGGGTGTCGTCCTCGCCGCCGTAGCCGCCGTGGCCGCCGTACGAGCCGTTGTGGCAGGAGTTCTCGGCCGCCTCGTTGAACAGCCCGAGTCCGGCGACGTTGTTGCCGCACGCGTTCACCGGCACGTCGACCGGCACCTGCACGACGTTGCTCGACCCCACGCCGGGGGAACCCTTCGCGACCCCCGAGGCGTCCGCGCCGGAGCCCTTCGACTTGTGCGAGGTGTTGCGGCAGACGTTGCCGAACGACTCGTTGAGCGCAGCGAGCACTTCGACGGTGTTGCCGCACAGGTTGACCGGCACGTGGACCGGCACCTGCACCGCGTTCCCGGACAACACACCGGGAGAGTCCTTCGCCACTCCCGACGCGTCCGAGTCAGCGAGGGCGGGGCTGCCATACAGGGACAGAATCCCCGTGGCGGCGACCGCCGCGAAAGCTCCCTTGCTCAGGGTCTGTCGCATTGCAGTTGTCCTCCTGCTTGAAGAATTGGGGCAGCCGGCCGCGGAACGGAGATCCACATCCAAGGTCGGCGGTGTGGCGGCACGGAAGGTCGCAGCGCTGGACAGGAATGAGGCGTGGTGGATGCGCGCTCGCGCCGAAGGGGCTGCGGAGTCGGTTCAGCGCTCCGCGCCCTTGCCCATCGCGACGACCGGTCCGTCGGCGAGCGCCGGGGCAGCGGCCGTCACCGGCATGTCGATGGCAGGAGCGGCGGCGGCCGCGACGTTCATTGCCTCCTGGAGCACTGCGCGTTCCTTTCTCGTAGCGCCGCATGCTCTACTGCCTCATCAACCCGGTGCAGGAGAATTGGTTCCGCAGGTTCACCCGGTTGGCCCGCGTCGCATTCCGAAGACCGCAACTGTGTTCAACCGCGGCGGTCTGCCTGTTCGATGGCCTCGGCCAGTTCGCGCACCGCCCTGTCGTCCGTGGTCCCGGCCAACGCGCGAGCACGGCCGGCGAGTTCAGCGAGGGGGACCGGGGCTCCCGGGAGGCGGTGGTAGCGGTCGTCGCCCGAGCGGAGGGCGTCGGCGAAGTAGGCCGCCACCGCGGTGACCTGGAAGCGGCTGGGGGCGGCACGCAGGGAGTCGTGGAGGGCACCGGTCTCGAGGTCGCCGGACTCCTCGTGCGGGTCGCGGGTGTCCGGGTCGAGCCAGCGGACGGTGGCGGTGGCCAGGTGGCCTTCGGCGCCCGGCTCGGTGCGGACGGCGTACAGGGCGGTGACGGTGTGGCCGGGACCGACCTCGCCGCCGTCGACGCGGTCGTCGCGGAAGTCCTCGTCGGCGACCCGGCGGTTGTCGTAGCCGACCAGGCGGAACTCCTCGACGGTCTCGGGGTCGAAGGCGACCTGGGCCTTGGCGTCGCGGGCGGTGAGGTCGATGTTGCGCGGGAGCTCCTCGCAGAAGACCTCGCGGGCCTCCTCGGTGCCGGACACGTACACGGTGTGGCCGTCGCCCTTGTCGGCGAGGCGTTCCATCAGGGCGTCGCCGTAGTCGCTGCCGACGCCGACACCGAAGAGGGTGATGCCGTGCTCGCGGCGTTCGCCGGAGATCCGCTCCAGGATCGTGTCGGCGTCGGTGTCGCCGGTGTTGGCGAGGGCGTCGGAGACGAGGACGACCCGGTTGGTCGCGCCCTCGCGCAGGCCCTCGACGGCCGTCTCGTAACCGGTCTCGACGCCCGCGCCGAGGTTGGTGGAGTCCCGGGTGTCCAGCTCGGAGATGACGTCGTGGATCTCGTCGCGGTTGCCGTCGAGGCGGGTCATGGGCAGGACGGTCTCCGCCTCGTCGCTGAAGACGACGATCGCGACCGAGTCGTCGTCGCGCAGCCGGTCCGTCAGCACCGAGAGGGACTCCTGGGCGAGATCCAGGCGGCCCGGTTCGGCCATGGAGCCCGAGACGTCGATGACGAAGGTGAGGGCGGCGGGCGGGCGTTCGCCGGTGCGTTCCGTGGTGCGGGTGGCCAGGCCCACGCGGACCAGGGACCAGTCCTCGTCATCGGTGCGGGCGCCGTCGACGGTGACCGAGAAGCCGTCGCCGTCGGGGCGTTCGTAGTCCTGGCGGAAGCTGTTGACGAACTCCTCGGGGCGGACCGTCGAGGGGTCGGGGCGCCGGCCGTCGGCCAGGGCACGGCGGGCGTAGTCGTAGGAGGCGGTGTCGACGTCGAGGGCGAAGGTGGACAGGTGGTCGGGGGCGGCTTCGCGGTCCTCCTGCTCGCCGGTGCCGTCCTCGTCTCCGTGGGCGGGCGCGGGCAGGCCCGCGGTGTGGTCGGGGCGGTCGGCGGCCCGGCTGTCGCTCCCGCTGTCGGTGGTCCCGCCGCACGCGGTGAGCAGCAGCCCGCCGGCCGCCGTGAGTGCGAGCAGCAGGTGTCGCGTCCGGTACCGCTCGTGCCTTCCGTACGGCTGCATCGTTCGTGCCCCCTGGGTCCGTTGGCGTCGGCTTCTTGCGACTGTGACGGCGCAGGGGGCCGGAACGTGCGGTACGGGGCGTTGCGGAAACGTCTCGAAGCGGCCACGGGGACCGGCCTTCGAGACCGGTGGGTGATCCTCCGTTGACCTAGGAGACGACGTCCTTGCGGGCGAAACCGCGGAAGGCCAGGGCGAACAGCACGAGCGCGTACGTTACGGAGATCGACGTGCCCTGGATCATGTCCGTCCACTGCAACTGCGGCTGGACGGCGTCGAGCCAGGCGTACTGCCAGTGCGCGGGCAGGAAGTGCCGCCAGTCGCCGAGGGCCGTCACCTCGTCGAGGACGCTGCCGATGATGGTCAGGAACACCGCGCCGCCGACCGCGCCGAGCGGTGCGTCCGTCCGGGTCGACAGCCAGAACGCGAGGGCCGCGGTGACCAGTTGGGACACCATGATGTACACGACGACGATCAGCAGGCGCTGGGCGGCGGTGCCGGTGGGCAGGGTGCCGCCGGTGGGCAGCTGGAGCGGGCCCCAGCCGTAGGCGGCCGTGCCGACGACGAGGGCGACGATCGGCAGCAGCACCAGCGCGGCGAGGCTCAGGCTGAGTCCGACGGCGAGCTTGGACCACAGCAGCCGGGCCCGGGGCACGGGCGCCGCGAGCAGATAGCGCAGGGACGACCAGCTCGCCTCCGAGGCGACCGTGTCGCCGCAGAACAGGGCGACGGGGATGACGAGGAGGAAGCCGGCGGCGGAGAAGAGGTTGACGGCGGCGAAGTTGGCCCCGGACGCCGTCGCCGTGTCCATGAGGTTCACGCGGTTGTTGTTGCCGCCCGGGTCGCCGCCGACCTGGAAGGCGATGAGCAGGATGACCGGCAGGGCGAACAGGACACCGCCCATGACCATCGTGCGGCGCCGCTTCAACTGCCGGACCAGCTCGACGCGGAAGGGCAGGGTGCGGCCCGCGCGGTAGCCGTCGGCGACCTCGACGGGCTCGGCCCGGTCGGCGAGCTTGCTCATGCTTCGGCTCCGATCAGGGTGAGGAAGGCGTCCTCCAGGCGGCGGTGCGGGCCGACCGACCGCACGGGCACGTCCAGGCGCACGAGTTCGGCGACCAGGCGCTGCGGGCTGCCGTCGGCGTCGAGCTGGACCAGGATGCCCTCGTCGACGGGCACGGCCGAGGCGACGCCCGGCAGGGCGGCGACCTTCTCGACGACGGGCTCGTCCACGGGCGTGGCCGTGCCCACCAGGAGGGTGTCGCCCGAGCCGACGATGTCCTCGACCGGACCGGCCTGGACGAGCTGCCCGTGGTCCATCACGACCAGGTGCGTGCAGGTCTGCTCGACCTCCGCGAGGAGGTGGCTGGAGACGATGACCGTGCGCCCCGCGGCGGCGTAGCGGATCATCACCTCGCGCATCTCGCGGATCTGGGGCGGGTCGAGGCCGTTGGTCGGTTCGTCGAGTATGAGCAGGTCCGGCAGGCCGAGCATGGCCTGGGCGATGGCGAGGCGCTGGCGCATGCCCTGGGAGTACGTGCGCACCGCACGGGCGAGCGCGTCGCCGAGGCCCGCGATCTCCAGGGCCTCCTCCATGTGCGCGTCCTCGGCCGGGCGGCCGGTGGCGCGCCAGTACAGCTCCAGGTTCTCCCGGCCGGACAGGTGCGGCAGGAAGCCCGCGCCCTCGACGAAGGCACCGACCCGGGACAGGACCGGGGCGCCCGGACTGATGGCGTGGCCGAAGACGCGGACCTCGCCGCCGTCCGGCTTGATCAGGCCCATCAGCATGCGCAGGGTCGTGGTCTTGCCGGCGCCGTTCGGGCCGAGCAGGCCGAGGACCTGGCCCTTCTCGACGCGGAAGGACAGGTCCTTGACGGCGTACCGGTCGGAGGCCTTGGCGTACCGCTTGGTCAGGTCCGTGATCTGCAGCGGTACTTCTGCCAGCTCGGGGTCCGGCGGGGCGGGTGCGGCCGTGCGGCGGCGTCCCGTGACGATCAGCGCCAGGGCGATCGCGGCGCCGGCCAGGGGCATCCACCACACCCAGGCGGGCAGCGGGCCCTGTGGGTTGCTCTCGCCGAGCGCCGACGGAACCTTCAGAGCGCCCTTGAGGGAGACGGTGTACGTGGCCGGGGCGGTCGGAGAGGCGTAGCCGAGGTCCGTGGAGGCCAGGACCAGGCGCAGCCGGTGGCCGTCGTCGACCTCGTGGTCGATCGCGGGGAGGGTGATCGTGACGTCCTTGCCGGCCTTGGCGCCCTCCACCCTGAGCGGCGTGACCAGCTGGGAGGGCAGCACCGGCTGGGTGCCGCCCGGGCCGACGTCGTAGACCTTGGCGAAGAGCACCGCGTCGTCGCTGGTGGACTTCACGTGGACCGTGGCCGTCGGGGAGCCGGTGATCTGGACGTCGTCCCGGAAGGGGGCCGACTCGAACGCGGCGAACTGGCCGGGGAAGTCGAGGGAGACCCCGACGCCGAGCGAGGACAGCTGGCTGAGGCCGCCCGCGCCGCCGAGGCCGGGCAGGGCCGAGACGCCGGGCGGGCTCGCGCCGGGCGGGTTGTCGAAGCTCTGCTCGCGGCCGGCCAGGGCGATGGAGCGCTGCTTGCTCTCCAGGCCGGGGTAGCGGTCCGAGGTCACGCCGGTCAGCCGGGGTTCGCCGTCTCCGGAGCCGAGGCCGAGGGTGCGGGTGACGCGGAAGGCGGGGCCGGTGTCGACGCCGTGGTCGTCCTTCAGGTAGCGGTCGAACCAGCTCCGCACGCGGCCCTGGACTCGGCTCGTCTCCATGTCGCCGCCGTCGTGGCCGCCGGCGATCCAGTCGACGTCGACCGGGGCGCCGCCCGCACGGATGACCTTCGCGGCCTGGTCGGCCTGGCCGAGCGGGAACAGGGAGTCGGACTGGCCCTGCATCAGCAGCGTCGGCACCTTGATGCGGTCCCCGACCGCGGACGGCGAACGCTCGTCGAGCATCTTGCGCGCCTCGGTGTCCGGTTTGCCCGACTCGGCGACCCGCTCGTACATCCGGCACAGCGCGGGCTCGAACCGCTCGCAGCCGCCGCCGGAGTTGACGAAGATGCCGGCCCACAGCTTCTTGAACACGCCGTTCGGGAACAGCGCGTCGGCGAGGTTCCAGTACGTGATGGCCGGGGCGATGGCGTCCACCCGGTCGTCGTGTCCCGCCGTGAGCAGCGCGATCGCGCCGCCGTAGGAGCCGCCGGCCATGCCGACGCGGGGGTCGCCGGGCTTGTCGAGTTCGACCTGGGGCTGCTTCGCCAGCCAGTCGATGAGCTTCGAGACGTCGGCGACCTCGCCCTTGGGGTCGTTCAGCCCGATCTTCCCGTTGGACTTGCCGAAGCCGCGCGCCGACCAGGTCAGGACCGCGTAGCCGTCTCTGGCGAGATCCTCGGCCTGCTGCCGTACGTCGTTCTTGCTGCCGCCGAAGCCGTGGCCGAGCAGGACGGCGGGGCGGCGGCCGGCTCCTTGGGAGGTGAAGTAGGAGGTGTCGATACGCACCCCGTTCCCCGTGTCCAGGATCCGGTCGGCGCGGTCGACCGGGGGCGCCTCGTCGGACGCGACGGCCGTCCATGTCCCCGCGCCCGCGAGAACGACGACGGCGGCCCCGGCGGCGAGCAGCCTCCGGGGCCTCCGAAGCAGCCCGTTCAGTCCGGGCAGTCGAAGATCCATGCGTCAACGGTACGGGGTGAAGCTGTCGAACAGTTGTCGACCGGAGGCTGAAGTGGGGGGCCTCCTGGGGGAGTACGCAGGGCCTTCGGCGTACCGCGGGTGGTGTACGGCATCGAGCCCGGTCCCTGTGGTGCGCGGCCGTCCGCGGGTGCGCTGTGGCTTGTCGCGCGGTTCCCCGCGCCCCCTTGGGGCATGCGGTCACTCTTGCGGGATCGACACCAGCCAGCGGGTCTCCGGTCGCGGGCGCAGGTAGAGGGCCCAGTACAGGGTCGCCGCCGCCGTGATGCCGCCCGTCCAGAGGAGGTACGTCGGGTCCTGTTGGATCAGGATGTAGACCAGGAACACGATCAGGAGGAGCGGGGCGGCCGGCCAGAGGGGCATGCGCCAGGCCGGGGTGTGCTGGTGGGTTCCTCGGCGGGAGCGCAGCGCGGCGACGGCGACCAGGAGGTACATGCCCGTCACCGAGACGCCCGTGACGCCGTAGAGGGTGTCCAGGTTCACGAAGCACAGGGCGGCGCCCGGGATGCCCACCGCGAGGGTGGAGACCCAGGGGGAGCCGAAGCGGCCGAGGCGGGAGAAGAGGGTGTTGACCGGGTCGGGCCAGGCCTTGTCCCGGGCCGAGGCGAACAGGACGCGGGAGTTCTGGATGACCATGACGATGCCGGCGTTGATGATCGCGAGGGCCACGCAGAGGCTGACGAACGTGCCGACGGCCGTGTTGGACCAGGCGGTGACCATGGTGCCGATGTCCCCGCCGGTCAGTGCGGCGAGGTCCGGGGCGCCCAGGGTGATCGCGGCGACCGGGACCAGGATGATGACGGTGGAGATGGCGAGCGTGGCGAGGACCGTGCGGGCCACTGAGCGGCGCGGGTTCTCCAGCTCCTCGGATAGGTAGACGGCGGTGGAGAAGCCCTGGGTGACGAACAGGGCGATCGCGAGGCCGGAGACCACGAGCAGGGCGGTGACCGTGTCCGGGGTGCCGTCCGGGGCCGCCACCTGCATCGAGACCAGGCTGCCGGTGCCGCGCTCGGCATGGGCGAAGCCCAGCACCGCCACCACCGCAGCCGCGATGACTTCCAGGACCAGGAAGACGCCGGTGATCCAGGCGTTGGCGCGCAGGTCGAGCAGGCCGGCGAGGGTCGCGAGGAGCATCACGGAGGCGCCCGTCCAGGACGGGTCGAGGTGAACGAGGGGGGCGAGGTAGTCGGCCGTGCCCATCGCGATGACCGGCGGGACGATCATCACGACCAGGAGGGACAGGACGAAGACCAGCCAGCCGGCGAGCCTTCCGGCCAGCGTCGAGACCATGGCGTACTCGCCGCCGGCGCTCGGGACCAGGGTGCCCAGCTCCGAGTAGCAGAACGCCACCGCTACGCAGAGCAGCGAGCCGATGGCGATGGTGAGGGCGGTGGCGGTGCCGAGCGAGCCGAACAGGTCGGGGACCACCACGAACAGTGTGGAGGCGGGCGTGACGCAGGAGAGGGTGAGCAAGGTGCCGCCGACGACTCCGATGGAGCGCTTGAGCTTCCTGGGACGCCTGTCCGGCGCGTGCGCGACGGCGGTCTCGACAGGGCGGAGCGTGTCGGTCATGCGGCGGTTCCCATCGGCTCGGTGGCTCGGCGGTGGATGTGCGCAGCATCGAACCCCGACGAAAGCAGCACGTCAATGGCTGTTTACCTACGAAATCCGCAGTGAACTAGCCCATCGACTGTCCTTTTGAGCACAAGTCGTCAATGGGAACAGGTCCGGGGGTGCCTGCGAGAACCGCAGGCACCCCCGGAGAAAAATCTCAGTGGTTGCGCGGGAAGCCCAGGTCCACGCCCGCCGGGGCGTCGGCCGGGTCCGGCCAGCGGGTGGTGACGACCTTGCCGCGGGTGTAGAAGTGCGTGCCGTCGTTGCCGTAGATGTGGTGGTCGCCGAAGAGCGAGTCCTTCCAGCCGCCGAAGGAGTGGTAGCCCACGGGGACCGGGATCGGGACGTTCACGCCGACCATGCCGGCCTCGACCTCCAGCTGGAAGCGGCGGGCCGCGCCGCCGTCCCGGGTGAAGATCGCGGTGCCGTTGCCGAACGGCGAGGCGTTGATCAGGTCCAGGGCCTCCTCGTAGGTCTCGGTGCGCAGCACGCACAGGACCGGGCCGAAGATCTCGTCCTGGTAGGCCTTGGCGGACGTGGGCACCTTGTCGAGCAGGGAGATGCCGATCCAGTGGCCGTTCTCGAAGCCGTCGACGGTGTGGCCGGTGCCGTCCAGCACGACCTCGCAGCCCTCGGCCGCCGCGCCCTCGACGTAGGACGCCACCTTGTCGCGGTGGACCTTGGTGATCAGCGGGCCCATCTCGGAGGTCGGGTCGTTGCCGGGGCCGATCTTGATCTTCTCGGCGCGCTCGCGGATCTTCTCCACCAGTTCGTCGCCGATCGCGCCGACCGCGACGACCGCGGAGATGGCCATGCAGCGCTCGCCCGCCGAGCCGTAGGCGGCGGACACGGCGGCGTCGGCGGCCGCGTCGAGGTCGGCGTCCGGGAGGACCAGCATGTGGTTCTTGGCGCCGCCGAGCGCCTGGACGCGCTTGCCGTTGGCGGAGGCGGTGGTGTGGATGTAGCGGGCGATCGGGGTCGAGCCGACGAACGAGACGGCCTTGACGTCCGGGTGCTCCAGGAGGCGGTCCACGGCCACCTTGTCGCCGTGGACGACGTTGAACACGCCATCGGGCAGGCCCGCCTCGGCCAGCAGTTCGGCGATCCTGACCGACGCCGACGGGTCCTTCTCGGACGGCTTCAGCACGAAGGTGTTGCCGCACGCGATGGCGACGGGGAACATCCACATCGGCACCATCGCCGGGAAGTTGAACGGCGTGATGCCGGCGACGACACCGAGCGGCTGACGGATCGAGGACACGTCGACGCGGCTCGCCACCTGCGTGGACAGCTCGCCCTTCAGCTGCACGCTGATGCCGCAGGCCAGGTCGACGATCTCCAGGCCGCGGGCGACCTCGCCGAGGGCGTCGGAGTGCACCTTGCCGTGCTCGGCGGTGATCAGCTCGGCGATCTCGTCGCGGTGCGCGTCGAGCAGCGCCCGGAACTTGAAGAGGATGGACGTGCGCTGGGCCAGGGAGGACTGGCCCCAGGTGGTGAAGGCCTCCTTGGCGGCTGCCACCGCCGCGTCCACCTCGTCGACCGAGGCGAACGCGACCTTCGTCGTCACCTCGCCGGTCGCCGGATCGGTCACCGGCCCGTGTGTGCCCGAGGCGCCTTCGACGGTCTTGCCGCCGATCCAGTGGTTGACGATCTTCGTCATGGCCGGGAACTCCTTCACAGATGGCGGCGTCGGGTGGAGACGTGCCGTTCGTACAGCTCACGTGCCTTGACCGCGGACGGCCGTGTCGCGGTTTCGGCCACGGGTACATCCCACCAGGCCTGCGCGGGAGGCGCGCCCGACACTGTGTCTGCCGTTTGGGTCTCCACGTAGACACATGTGGGAGTGTCGGCGGCCCGGGCCTCGGCGAGCGCCGCCTCGAGGTCCCGCACGGTCTTCGCGCGCAGTACGCGCATGCCGAGGCTGGCCGCGTTCGCGGCGAGGTCCACCGGCAGCGGCGGCCCCGTGTACGTGCCGTCCTCGGACGGGAAGCGGTAGGCGGTGCCGAACCGCTCGCCGCCCACCGACTCGGACAGCCCGCCGATGGACGCGTAGCCGTGGTTCTGGATGATCAGGACCTTGATCGCGATGCCCTCCTGCACGGCCGTCACGATCTCCGTCGGCATCATCAGGTACGTGCCGTCGCCGACCAGCGCCCACACGGGACGGTCGGGGGCGGCCAGCTTCACGCCGATGGCGGCCGGGATCTCGTAGCCCATGCAGGAGTAGCCGTACTCCAGGTGGTACTGGTCGCGGGACCGGGTCCGCCACAGTTTGTGCAGGTCGCCGGGGAGGGAACCGGCGGCGTTGATGAGGATGTCCGACTCGTCGACCAGGGCGTCCAGGACGCCGAGGACCTGCGGCTGGGACGGGCGGGTGTCCGGCTCGTCCACCTCGTAGCAGGCGTCGACGCGCTGCTCCCAGCGCTCCTTGTCCTCGGTGTACTCGGTGGCGTACGACGGTGCGACCCGGTGGCCGTGCATCTGCAGCCGCTCGGTCAGCTCCTCGAGGCCGGTGCGGGCGTCCGCGATCAGGGGCTGCCCGGCGAGCTTGTGGCCGTCGAACGAGGCGATGTTGAGGTTGAGGAACCGGACGTTCTCGCCGGTGAAGAGGGTGCCGGAGGCGGTGGTGAAGTCGGTGTAGCGGGTGCCGACGCCGATCACCAGGTCGGCGGTGCGGGCGAGTTCGTCCGCGGTGGCCGTGCCGGTGTGGCCGATACCGCCGACGTCCTGGGGGTGGTCGTGCCGCAGGGAGCCCTTGCCGGCCTGGGTGGAGGCGACCGGGATGCCGGTGGTCCCGGCGAACTCGGCGAGCGCCTCCTCGGCGCGGCTGTGGTGGACGCCGCCGCCCGCGACGACCAGGGGCCTCCTCGCCGCGCGGATGGCCCGTACCGCCTCGGCGAGTTCCGCCGGGTCGGCGCCGGGACGCCGTACGGTCCAGACGCGCTCGGCGAAGAACTCGTCGGGCCAGTCGTACGCCTCGGCCTGCACGTCCTGGGGCAGCGCCAGGGTGACGGCGCCGGTCTCGACGGGGTCGGTGAGCACGCGCATCGCGTTCAGCGCCGAGGGGATCAGGGCCTCCGGGCGCGTGATCCGGTCGAAGTACTTCGACACCGGGCGCAGGCAGTCGTTGACCGAGACGTCGCCCGCGTACAACACTTCGAGCTGCTGGAGGACCGGGTCGGCGGGGCGGGTCGCGAACACGTCGCCGGGCAGGAGCAGCACCGGCAGGTGGTTGATGGTCGCCAGGGCGGCGCCGGTGACGAGGTTGGTGGCGCCCGGGCCGATGGAGGTCGTCACCGCGTGCGTGGACAGCCGGTTGGACTGGCGGGCGTAGCCGACCGCCGCGTGCACCATGGCCTGTTCGTTGCGGCCCTGGTGGTAGGGCATCTCCTCGGTGTGCTCCAGGAGCGCCTGGCCGAGTCCGGCGACGTTGCCGTGGCCGAAGATGCCCCAGGTGGCGCCGATGAGCCGCTGCCGTACGCCGTCGCGTTCGGTGTACTGGGCGGCGAGGAAGCGTATGAGCGCCTGTGCGGCCGTCAGCCTCGTCGTCGGGGTCATCGGTGTCCCTCCCTGTGGATGGAGACGGGTACGCAGGGGCCGCCGCGGGCGTTCAGCACGTGCGCCTCGCGTGGGGGACCTCCGGCGCGGGGCCGTAGCGGGCGGGGAGTTGTCGCTCGCACTTCGCTCCTGCCAAAGCAAAGCGGCTTCCCGCGCCGGAGGCGATCTGGGCCCGGGACCTGCCCGGGAGACGGAACTCCTGGTCTTCTGTGCGCACACGGGTCATGAGGCGGCCCTCACAGCAGTCCTACGGCGGTGTCCACGGCGGCGGCCACATCGCCGTCCGCCGGGTACAGCAGCGAACGGCCGACCACCAGCCCGCGCACGGTGGGCAGTTGGAGAGCGCCGCGCCACTTCTCGTACGCCCCGTCCTGATCGTCGCCCACCTCGCCGCCCAGCAGTACGGCGGGCAGCGTGGAGGCGGCCATGACCTCGGCCATGTCGTCGGGGTTGTCGGTGACCGGCACCTTCAGCCAGGTGTAGGCGGAACTGCCGCCCAGGCCCGAGGCGATGGCGATGGACCGGGTGACGGCCTCGGCGGACAGGTCGTTGCGCAGCCGGCCCGTCTCGTCGCGGCGGGAGATGAACGGCTCGACGAAGACGGGGAGCTTGCGGGCCGCCATGTCGTCGACGGCGCGGGCGGTGGACTCCAGGGTGGTGAGGGAGCCCGGGTCGTCGTAGTCGATGCGCAGGAGCAGTTTGCCCGCGTCGAAGCCGAGGCGCTCGAGGTCCTCGGGGCGGTGGCCGGTGAAGCGGTCGTCGAGTTCGAAGCGCGCGCCCTGGAGGCCGCCGCGGTTCATCGAGCCCATGACGACCTTGCCGTCGAGCGCGCCGAGCAGGAGCAGGTCGTCGAGGATGTCGGCGGTGGCGAGGACGCCGTCCACGCCCGGGCGGGACAGCGCCAGGCAGAGGCGTTCCAGCAGGTCGGCGCGGTTGGCCATGGCCATGCTGCGGCCGCCGACGCCCAGGGCGCCGCGGGCCGGATGGTCGGCGGCGACGATCATCAGCCGGCCGTTGTCGTTCAGCAGGGGCCGACGGGGGCGGCGGGCGGCGGCCTCGGCGATCGCCTCCGGTCGCCGGCTGCGGAGGCGGACGAGTTCACTCACGTCGACGGTCACTTGACGGCCCCCGCGGTGACGGCCGCCTCGATCTCGTCCTCGGTGGGCATCGCGGAGGAGCACTCCAGGCGGGAGGCGACGATGGCGCCGGCGGCGTTGGCGTGCCGCATGGTCTTCTCCAGGTCCCAGCCGGCCAGGAGACCGTGGACGAGGGACCCGCCGAAGGCGTCTCCGGCCCCGAGGCCGTTGAGGACGTTCACGGGCAGCGGCGGGACCTCGGCGGTGGCGCCGTCGCGGTCGACGGCGAGGACGCCCTTCGGGCCCTGCTTGACGACGGCCAGCTCGACACCGGCGTCCAGCAGTGCCCGGGCGGCGGCGTGGGGCTCGCGCACGCCGGTGGCGACCTCCACCTCGTCGAGGTTGCCGACGGCGACGGTGGTGTGGCGCAGGGCCTCCTCGTAGAAGGGGCGGGCCGCGTCCGGGTCCGTCCAGAACATCGGGCGCCAGTCGAGGTCGAAGACCGTCGTGCCGGACTTGGCGCGGTGGGCGAGGGCCGCGAGGGTCGCCGTACGGCTCGGTTCCTCGCTCAGGCCCGTGCCCGTGATCCAGAAGACGCGGGCGTCACGGATGGCGTCCAGGTCGAGCTCGTGGGCGTCGATCTCCAGGTCGGGGGCCTTGGGCCGCCGGTAGAAGTACAGCGGGAAGTCGTCCGGCGGGAAGACCTCGCAGAAGGTGACCGGGGTGGGCAGGCCGGGGACCGGGGTGACCCAGCGGTCGTCCACGCCGAAGCCCTTCAGGGCCTCGTGCAGGTAGGTGCCGAACGGGTCGTCGCCGGTGCGGGTGATCACCGCCGTGTGCCGTCCCAGGCGGGCCGCGGCGACCGCGACGTTCGTGGCCGAGCCGCCGAGGAACTTGCCGAAGGAGGTGACCTGCGGCAGCGGGACGCCCGTCTGGAGCGGATACAGATCCACTCCGATGCGCCCCATGGTGATCAGGTCGTACGCCATCGGCTTCCCCTCGGTGTCGGCTCTCCCCGGCTTTGTAGTCCCCTTCCCGAAGCGCTGTCAATGTTTTGTCCGGACATTCGGACCAGATCATGACAGCGCTTTCCGGATGCCGGGGGCGCATGTGCGTCAAGACGCCCCGCCGGAGCTCCGCCGTGCCCGTGTGCCCCGGCCGTGTCACGAACACCCCCGTCCTGTCACAGGTGTCGCAGGTACCCGGGCCTTCCGTCACACCCGGCGCACAGGCCCTGCCCTGCGTCACCGGGCGTCGTTGACACGGACACAGGCTTGTTGATCGCCAGCGCAGCGCCCGGCTCCCCCGGACGGCCGTCCCCGGCCGCCGCCGTGGCGCGCGCGGGGAGGTGCACGTCATGACCGACCGAAGGCTCTGGTCCTACAAGGAGATCGCCGCACACATCCGGGTGCAGCCGGACACCGTGCGGTCCTACCGCAAGCACGGGCTGCTGCCCCCGCCCGACCACGTCGAGAACGGCAAGCCCTACTGGTACGCCGACACGGTCCGGGCCTGGGTGGCGTCCCGGCCCGCCAACCGCGCCCGAAGAGCCGACTGACCCTCCCGGCCCGACCCCGTGCCCCACCGTCGCGTGGGGCACGGGTGTCTCCGGGGGAGGGTCAGCGCCACGGCTCGATCACCGTCGCGCCCGCCGGTGACGCCGTCCCCATCGCCGCCAGGGCGGGCGGCGCCTCGTCCAGCGGGATCGTGGAGGTCACCAGCAGGTCGGGGCGCAGGACGCCGCTGCGGACCAGCTCCAGCATCGGCGGGTAGCCGTGCGCGGCCATGCCGTGGCTGCCGAGGAGTTCCAGCTCCAGGGCGATCGCGCGGGCCATCGGCACGGGTGTCGTGCCGGTCGGCGAGGGCAGCAGGCCGACCTGGACGTGCCGGCCGCGACGGCGCAGGCCGTTCACGGAGGCGGCGCAGGTGGCGGGGGAACCGAGCGCGTCGAGGGAGAGGTGGGCACCACCACCGGTGAGGTCACGGACCGCCGCCGCCGGGTCCGGCACGGCCGACGCGTCCAGGCACCGCGCCGCCCCGAACTCCCGCGCCAGGTCCAGCGCTCGGGCCGACACGTCGACGGCCACGACCCGCGCGCCCGACGCCGCCGCGATCATCACCGCGGAGAGACCGACCCCGCCGCAGCCGTGCACCGCCACCCACTCCCCCGCCGCGACGCGGCCCTGCCGCACCACCGCCCGGTACGCCGTGGCGAACCGGCAGCCGAGGGAGGCCGCCGTCGCGAAGGACAGCTCCCCGGGGAGCGCCACGAGGTTGACGTCGGCGTGGTCCAGGGCCACGTACTGGGCGAAGGAGCCCCAGTGCGAGAAGCCGGGCTGGGTCTGCCGCTCGCACACCTGGTGGTCGCCCGCCGCGCAGGACGGGCAGGTGCCGCAGGCGCAGATGAACGGCACGGTGACCCGGTCGCCGGGCCCCCAGCGGGTCACCCGGTCGCCCACCGCCTCGACGACCCCGGCGAGTTCATGCCCCGGCACGTGCGGCAGCGCGATGTCCGGGTCGTGGCCCTGCCAGCCGTGCCAGTCGCTGCGGCACAGCCCCGTGGCCTCGACCCGCACGACGACCCCGTGCTCCGCCGGCTCCGGATCGGCGACGTCCCGCACCTCGGCCGGCTCCCCGTCCCGCTCGAACACCACGGCCCGCATGATCTCCCCGCCTTCCGTTCGCGTCCGGGGCGCCGGGGGTCCCGGCGCCCCGGGCAGTCAGCGCCTCGGGGAACGCTAGCCCGTGCCGTACCCGCGACCGCCGGCCGGGGGCGTCGTGAACTCATACCCCCTAGGGGTACAGTTGGACGAGTGGGGACCCCACAGGTCCCCATCGCCACACATGCCTCGACGAGGAGTAACGACATGACCGCCCAGACCGACACCACGGGACCCGTCACCACCGTCTACAAGGTGAGCGGCATGAGCTGCGGACACTGCGAGGGTGCCGTCTCCGGGGAGATCTCCCAGATCTCCGGCGTCAGTTCCGTGACGGCCGTCGCCTCGACCGGCGAGGTCACCGTCGTCTCCGCCACCCCGCTCGACGACGGGGCCGTGCGCGCGGCCGTCGACGAGGCCGGTTTCGAGCTGGCCGGGAAGGCCTGACCGGTTTCCCGAGCCCGAGACGCACAGGCCTGAGACACCCCGGTCCTGGCACTCATACAGACGTACGGGCCGTACGCCGCCGCCCCGGCCCGTACGGCCCGTCCCGCTTCCCGGGCGCCCCGCACCTCCTGGAGTACGGACATGACCAGCACCACCGCCAAGGCGCCGGCCGACCGCGAGCCGGCGCTCGCCGAGGTCGAGCTGCTCATCGGCGGGATGACCTGCGCCTCCTGCGCGGCCCGCGTCGAGAAGAAGCTCAACCGCATGGACGGCGTCACCGCCACGGTGAACTACGCGACGGAGAAGGCCCGGGTCACCTACCCGGCGGGCACCGAGGTCGCCGACCTGATCGCGACCGTGGTGAAGACCGGGTACACCGCCGAGGAGCCCGCGCCGGTGCGGGAGGAGGCCTCCGCCGTCGAGCAGGAGGACCCCGAGCTGTCGGCCCTCCGCCGGCGCCTCACCGTCTCCACCGTCCTCGCCGTCCCGGTCGTCCTGCTCGCGATGGTCCCCGCGCTGCAGTTCGACAACTGGCAGTGGCTCTCGCTCACCCTCGCCGCACCGGTCGTCGTCTGGGGCGGGCTGCCGTTCCACAGGGCGGCCCGGACGAACGCCCGGCACGGCGCCGCCACCATGGACACGCTGGTCTCCCTCGGCACGCTGGCCGCGTTCGGCTGGTCCCTGTGGGCGCTGTTCCTCGGCGACGCGGGCATGCCCGGCATGCGGCACCCCTTCGAGCTCACGGTCTCGCGCGGCGACGGCGCCTCCTCGATCTACCTGGAGGTCGCCTCCGGCGTCACGGCCTTCATCCTGCTGGGCCGCTACCTGGAGGCCCGGTCCAAGCGCCGTGCGGGAGCGGCCCTCAAGGCGCTGATGGAACTGGGCGCCAAGGAGGTGGCCGTGCTGCGGGACGGGCGCGAGGTGCGGATCCCGGCGCAGCGGCTGGCCGTCGGCGACCGGTTCGTCGTACGGCCCGGCGAGAAGATCGCCACCGACGGCACGGTCGTCGAGGGCGCCTCGGCGGTGGACGCCTCGATGCTGACCGGCGAGTCCGTGCCGGTGGACGTGACGGCCGGGGACGCGGTCACCGGCGCGACGGTCAACGCGGGCGGCCGGCTCGTCGTCCAGGCCACCCGGATCGGTGCCGACACCCAGCTCGCGCGGATGGCGAAACTGGTGGAGGACGCGCAGAACGGCAAGGCCGAGGTGCAGCGGCTCGCCGACCGGATCGCCGGGGTCTTCGTGCCGGCGGTCCTGCTGATCGCCGCCGCCACGGCCGGGGCGTGGCTCGGGCTGACCGGCGACGGCGTCGCCGCGTTCACCGCCGCCGTCGCCGTCCTGATCATCGCCTGCCCGTGCGCACTGGGCCTGGCCACCCCGACCGCGCTGATGGTCGGCACGGGCCGCGGCGCCCAGCTCGGCATCCTCATCAAGGGCCCGGAGGTCCTGGAGTCCACGCGCCGGATCGACACGGTCGTCCTGGACAAGACCGGCACGGTCACCACGGGCCGGATGACCCTCCAGGAGGTCCATGTCGCCGAGGGCGCCGACGAGAAGGAGGTGCTGCGGCTCGCGGGCGCCGTCGAGCACGCCTCCGAGCACCCCGTGGCCCGTGCGATCGCGCTGGGTGCCGCGGAGAGGGCCGGACAGCTCCCGGACGTCGAGAGCTTCGAGAACGTCCCCGGGCGGGGCGTACGGGGGCGCGTGGAGGGCCGTGAGGTCGCCGTGGGACGGCTCTTCGACGACGTACCGCCGGAGCTGGCCCGCGCGCGGGACGAGGCCGAGCGGGCCGGCCGTACGGCCGTCCTGGCCGGCTGGGACGGGACGGCGAAGGCCGTCCTGGCCGTGGCGGACGCGGTCAAGGAGACCAGCGCGGAGGCGGTTCGCGAGCTGCGCGCGCTGGGGCTCACTCCGGTGCTGCTGACCGGGGACAACCGGGCGGTGGCCGAAGCGGTGGCCGAGGCCGTCGGGATCGACCGGGTGATCGCGGAGGTCCTGCCCGAGGACAAGGTCGACGCCGTACGGCGGCTGCGGGCCGAGGGGCGGGTCGTCGCCATGGTGGGCGACGGCGTCAACGACGCGGCCGCGCTCGCCACCGCCGATCTGGGCCTGGCCATGGGCACCGGCACGGACGCGGCGATCGAGGCGGGCGACCTGACGCTGGTGCGCGGCGATCTGCGGGTGGCCGCGGACGCGATCCGGCTGTCCCGCCGGACGCTGGCCACGATCAAGGGCAACCTCGTCTGGGCCTTCGGCTACAACGTGGCCGCGCTGCCGCTGGCCGCCGCGGGACTGCTGAACCCGATGATCGCCGGGGCCGCGATGGCCTTCTCGTCGGTCTTCGTCGTCACGAACAGTCTCCGACTTCGGACATTCCGGTGAAGTCCCCCGAATTCGCCCTAAGTTCGCGGCGAACGCGATATGAGCCCCTCTGGAGTCCCGGGCCCGGCTCACATAAGCTCTTCACAAGGCTCGCGCATCATCCTTACGCTAGAGCCCCGGACGGTATATCCGGGCTCTTGCGTATCTACCGGACATACGCAAGAGACGCAGATCACAGTGATGTGAACGTAACCATCGAAGGAGTTCGAAGGTCTAAGTTGACGATGTCAGGGAGCGTCTTGGGGGGCGCCACCTGGCATCTGGAGATGTCTTGGGGGACTTCTCCAGAGATGCGTTGCCGGGGCACGTACACCGGGAAGCTTTGAGCGGCCCTCCCGGTCGTGCGCTGTCCCGGCAGACCGCACACCGCAGTACGGCGAGTTCTGCTCGTTGTGCTCAACAGCGATTCAGGCGCTGTCCTCACAGACGCCCGGCCGGATCCCGTGGGGGGAATCCGAACCGGGACTGGGAAGGCGCCCTGGCCGTCGGCCCGTGGGGGGACCGGCGCTCCAGGGCGCCTTCTTTATGTGCGCGCGGATACCCGAAATCCGCGCCCGTGGTGACCCGAAAGCCCCCGCATCCGGCAGTCGGATACGGGGGCTCGAACGGGCTGGCGCCTCAGCGCTCCTCGACGGGCACGAAGTCGCGCTCGACGACGCCCGTGTAGATCTGGCGCGGGCGGCCGATGCGGGAGCCCGGCTCCTTGATCATCTCGTGCCACTGGGCGATCCAGCCCGGCAGCCGGCCGAGGGCGAACAGGACCGTGAACATCTCGGTCGGGAAGCCCATGGCCCGGTAGATCAGGCCGGTGTAGAAGTCCACGTTCGGGTAGAGGCTGCGCGAGACGAAGTAGTCGTCGGAGAGCGCGTGCTCCTCCAGCTTCAGCGCGATGTCCAGCAGCTCGTCGGACTTGCCGAGGGCGGACAGCACGTCGTGCGCGGCGGCCTTAATGATCTTGGCGCGCGGGTCGAAGTTCTTGTAGACCCGGTGGCCGAAGCCCATCAGGCGGACGCCGTCCTCCTTGTTCTTCACCTTGCGGATGAAGTTGTCGACGTCGCCGCCGGAGTCGCGGATGCCCTCCAGCATCTCCAGCACGGACTGGTTGGCGCCGCCGTGCAGCGGGCCCCACAGGGCGTTGATGCCGGCGGAGATCGAGGCGAACATGTTCGCCTGCGAGGAGCCGACCAGGCGGACCGTGGAGGTCGAACAGTTCTGCTCGTGGTCCGCGTGCAGGATCAGCAGCTTGTCGAGGGCGGAGACCACGATCGGGTCGAGGTCGTACTCCTGCGCGGGGACCGAGAAGGTCATGCGGAGGAAGTTCTCGACGTAGCCCAGGTCGTTGCGCGGGTAGACGAACGGGTGGCCGATCGACTTCTTGTACGCGTACGCCGCGATCGTCGGGAGCTTGGCGAGCAGGCGGATCGTGGAGAGGTTGCGCTGACGCTCGTCGAAGGGGTTGTGGCTGTCCTGGTAGAACGTGGACAGCGCCGAGACGACCGAGGACAGCATGGCCATCGGGTGCGCGTCGCGCGGGAAGCCCTTGTAGAAGTTCTTGACGTCCTCGTGCAGCAGGGTGTGCTGCGTGATGTCGTTCTTGAACGTCGAGAGCTCGTCGACGGTCGGCAGCTCGCCGTTGATCAGCAGATAGGCGACCTCCAGGAAGGTGGAGCGCTCGGCCAGCTGCTCGATCGGGTAGCCGCGGTACCGCAGGATGCCCGCTTCGCCGTCCAGGTAGGTAATGGCGGATTTGTAGGCGGCGGTATTGCCGTAACCGCTGTCCAGCGTCACCAGACCGGTCTGGGCGCGGAGCTTGCCGATGTCGAAGCCCTTGTCACCGACGGTGCTGTCGATCACCGGGTAGGTGTACTCGCCGTCGCCGTACCGCAGTACTACAGAGTTGTCGCTCACGTCATCCCTCACCGACGTTGTGCCTCTTCTTCGAGGTGCCCTGACTGTCTCTACCATCCCCCACTCGGCTCAGGAGAGTGCACTCGGGGTCGACCATCGGGCCTATTGACGGCACTGAGTGCCGCCAACTTCCTCATCCTGCCCCCTGTGTTCCCCATCTGGAAGTGCTCTGTGACCTTCACGACTCATTTGATCGATCATTTTTCTGCGAACCGAGCCGGAAGTCGAGTGCCGTGCACCGGCGGCCCGCCGAAACGGAGCGCACCGCCTGGCCGATCGCCCTGCGCGAACCGACGAGGACGACCAGCTGCTTGGCCCGGGTGACCGCCGTGTAGAGCAGGTTCCGCTGGAGCATCATCCAGGCGCCGGTGGTGACCGGGATGACGACCGCCGGGTACTCGCTGCCCTGGGAACGGTGGATGGTCACGGCGTAGGCGTGAGCCAGCTCGTCGAGCTCGTCGAACTCGTAGGGGACCTCCTCGTCCTCGTCCGTCAGCACCGTCAGGCGCTGGTCGACCGGGTCGAGCGAGGTGACCACGCCGACGGTGCCGTTGAAGACGCCGTTCTTGCCCTTCTCGTAATTGTTGCGAATCTGGGTGACCTTGTCGCCGACGCGGAACACCCGTCCGCCGAGTCTCTTCTCGGGCAGGTCGGGGCGACCCGGGGTGACGGCCTGCTGGAGCAGGCCGTTGAGGGTGCCCGCGCCCGCCGGGCCCCGGTGCATGGGGGCGAGGACCTGGACGTCCCGGCGCGGGTCCAGTCCGAACTTGGCCGGGATGCGGCGGGCCGCCACATCGACCGTGAGCCGGCCGGCCGCTTCCGTGTCGTCCTCGACGAAGAGGAAGAAGTCCTTCATGCCGTCGGTGAGCGGGTGTTGGCCGGCGTTGATCCGGTGCGCGTTCGTCACCACGCCCGACTGCTGGGCCTGCCGGAAGACCCGGGTGAGGCGGACGGCGGGGATCGGGCTCCCGTCGGCCAGGAGGTCGCGCAGCACCTCGCCCGCACCGACGCTGGGCAGCTGGTCCACGTCCCCGACGAACAGCAGATGGGCTCCCGGGGGGACGGCCTTCACCAGCTTGTTGGCGAGGAGCAGGTCCAGCATGGACGCCTCGTCGACCACCACCAGGTCGGCGTCCAGCGGGCGGTCCCGGTCGTAGGCCGCGTCGCCGCCGGGTTTCAGCTCCAGCAGGCGGTGCACCGTGGAGGCCTCGGCGCCGGTGAGCTCGGACAGGCGCTTGGCGGCCCGGCCGGTCGGGGCGGCGAGCACGACCTTCGCCTTCTTGGCGCGGGCCAGCTCCACGATCGAACGGACCGTGAAGGACTTGCCGCAGCCGGGACCGCCGGTGAGGACGGCGACCTTCTCGGTCAGCGCGAGCCTGACGGCGGCCTCCTGCTCCGGGGCGAGGTCGGCGCCCGTACGGCCCTTGAGCCAGCCGAGCGCCTTGTCCCAGGCCACTTCCCGAAAGCCCGGCATCCGGTCCTCCTCGGTGCGCAGCAGGCGCAGCAGCTGGGCGGAGAGGGAGAGTTCGGCGCGGTGGAAGGGCACGAGGTAGATCGCGGTGACGGGCTCGCCGCCGTCAGGCCCCGGGACCTTCTCCCGGACGACGCCGGGGTCCTCGCCCTCCTGCGCGGGTTCGGCCAGCTCGGCGAGGCACTCGATGACCAGGCCCGTGTCGACCTGGAGGAGCTTGACCGCGTCCTTGATCAGCTGCTCCTCCGGGAGGAAGCAGTGGCCCTGGTCGGTGGACTGCGACAGCGCGTACTGCAGGCCCGCCTTGACGCGCTCCGGGCTGTCGTGCGGGATGCCGACGGACTGGGCGATCTTGTCGGCGGTGAGGAAGCCGATGCCCCAGACGTCGGCGGCGAGGCGGTAGGGCTGGTTCTTCACGACGGAGATGGACGCGTCGCCGTACTTCTTGTAGATGCGCACGGCGATGGACGTGGACACCTCGACGGTCTGGAGGAAGAGCATGACCTCCTTGATGGCCTTCTGTTCCTCCCAGGCGTCGGCGATCTTCTTCGTCCGCTTGGGCCCGAGGCCCGGGACCTCGATGAGCCGCTTGGGCTCCTCCTCGATGATCTGGAGGGTGTCCAGGCCGAAGTGCTGCGTGATGCGGTCCGCGAAGACCGGGCCGATGCCCTTGACCAGGCCGGAGCCGAGGTAGCGGCGGATGCCCTGGACCGTGGCCGGCAGGACGGTCGTGTAGTTCTCCACGTGGAACTGCTTGCCGTACTGGGGGTGCGAGCCCCAGCGGCCCTCCATGCGCAGCGACTCCCCCACCTGGGCACCGAGCAGCGCGCCCACGACCGTGAGCAGATCGCCGCCGCCTCTGCCGGTGTCGACCCGGGCGACCGTGTAGCCGTTCTCCTCGTTGGCGTACGTGATCCGCTCCAGAACGCCTTCGAGCACGGCGAGCCGCCGTTCGCCGGCGGGGGTTCCCGTCTGGTTGGGCATGATCCGACCGTACCGCCGGGGTGTGACAGCCGAAGCGGGGGCGGCCATGTCATATCGACCGATGGTGAGTTCGGCAGCACTTCGGTCCGCGGTGATCGTCCAGCCGGGCGTGATCAAGATCTGGTCGGCAGGCGCTGATCCACACCATGCTCAGGTGGAACCTGCCACCGGGTTTCACGCACACCCGGTTCGAGCAGCTGCGCCTGGACGTCCAGGGGCGCCGGTTCGCCACGTGGCAGGAGTGGCGACGCTACAGCCTGGTCACCACCCCGTTCGCGCTGCGCGCTGCCTCGCCGATGATGCGGGTCGCGGGCCTGCCTGCCGAACCGGACGCGATCGCCTCAGTCGTACCGGAGGCGGCGGTGGCGTCACGGACGGCAGCGGACGCCATCATCCTCACCGACGCCCTCGTCGGCCTCTCCGAGGACCTGGCCGACGGCCATGTGCCGCGAGCAGTGCGCCCGCCGCACCCGCCGCTACGGCTCCGTCCCCCGCATCCCCGTCCAGCCCGGCCCGCGCACAGGGCGTGAGCCGGGCCATTACCAGGGACGTAATTGAGGACCTGCGCTCACCCGCGCACGCTCACCCCCATGTCCTTCCTCTGCATAAGCGCCGCCGCGCTGTTCTTCCTGGGTATGGGGCTCTTCGGGCTTGTCGCTCCCGGCGCGCTCATCCGCCCCTTCGGCATCGAGCTGTCCGTCCCGGAAGCGCGCAGTGAAGTCCGCGCCGTCTACGGCGGGTTCGGGGTCGCCGTCGGTGCGTTGCTCGCCTGGGCGGCCCTCGGCGCTTCCGGTGATCTGCGGTCGGGGGTGGTTCTCACGGTGGCGGTGTCGCTGGCGGGGATGGCGTTCGGGCGGCTGGTATCCCGTGCGGTGGAGCGCCCGTCGGCGTTCTTTCCGTCCTGGTTCTACTTCTGGGTCGAGATCCTGGGCGCCGCTCTGCTGATCAGCTGTGCGTAGCGGGTCATCCCGAGCCGCTGCGGCGGGCGTAGGCGCGGGCCGCGCGGGCGCGGTCGCCGCAGCGGGTGGAGCACCAGTGGCGGCGGCCGTGGCGGAGCAGGTAGCGGTTGCAGGGCGGGGAGCCGCAGGCGGTGAGGCGGTCGGCGTCGGGAGAAGTGAGCAGGTCGGCGGCGTCGGCGGCGAGGGTGGCCAGGGCGAGGTCGACGATCGCGGTGGTGGGGTGGGGGGCGGTGCGGTAGGGGCCGGTCCTGTCGTCCCACCGCAGCAGCGGGGCGGTGGGGACCCGGGTCATCGCGTCGTTGACGGCCGTCACGGCCGCGGGGTGGGCGGGCAGGCCTTCGGCACGGGAGGCGAACAGCGACCTGATCTGTTCGCGCAGGGAACGCAGCTGGGTCGCGCACATCTCCCGCATGCCGGCGTCGACCGGGGCGAGGCCGCGCTGTGTCAGCCAGTGGTTCGCCTGTGCGGGCGTGCCCAGGAAATCGACCGTGCGCCCGCCGGGCAGGGCGATCGCGCTGTTGGCGAGGGCGAGGGAGGGGTGCTCCTCCTCTCCCTGTGCGGGCGGCGGGGCGGGCTGTTCGATCACGGGCTCCTCCATGCTTCTCATGGTACGGCTTGCCTTTATCCGTGAGGAGCGGCTACGGTCATCTCACGGTTCGATGGTATCTATCCGTGAGGTTCTCGATGTCTGCCCTTCCTGCGCCGACCGCGCCCTTCCCCGTCCGCGTCCTCGGTGGCCCGACCGCCCTCTTCGAGTACGGCGGCCTGCGCTTCCTGACCGACCCCACCTTCGACGCCCCCGGCGACTACGCCCGCGGTGACGCCCGGTTCCTGACCAAGACCGCGCCCTCCGCCACCACCCCCGCCGACCTCGGCCGCATCGACGTGGTGCTGCTCTCCCACGACGAGCACCCCGACAACCTCGACGTCTCCGGCCGGGCCCTGCTCGCCGGCATACCCCTGACCCTGACCACGCCCGGCGGCGGCGAGCGGCTGCGCGAGAGCCTGGGAGACAGGGCCAGGGGCCTGGCCGACTGGGAGTCGATCGAGCTGGACCGCCCCGACGGGGGCACGGTCACCGTGACCGGCGTGCCCGCCCTGCACGGCCCCGGCCCCCGCGAGGAGGTCGAGCCGGTCACCGGCCAGGTCGTCGGCTTCGTCCTGACCGGCGAGGGCCTGCCCACCGCCTACGTCAGCGGCGACAACGCCTCCCTCGAAGCGGTCCGCGAGATCGCCGGCCGCTTCGGCCCCGTCGACACCGCCGTCCTCTTCGCCGGTGCTCCCCGCTTCCCCGTCCTCTTCGACAACCAGGTCATCGTGCTGGACAGCGCCATGGCGGCGGAGGCCGCGCGGATCCTCGGCGCCCGCCGCGTCGTCCCCGTGCACTACGACAGCTGGGCCCACTTCACCGAAGGCCGCGAGGAGCTGGAAGCCGCCTTCACCGCAGCCGGGCTCGCCGACCGCCTGGACTGGGGCAAGGGCGCCTGACCTTCCGTCACCGGAAGCCGTCACTTCCTCCAGAACAGGTGATGGATCACCCCGCTGGGACTGGGCACCACATCGCAGTGGAAGCGGTCGAACAGCTCCTCGGGGGACTCCCACAGCCGTGATCCCGATCCGAGCACCACGCCGGGCGAGACCGCCACATGCAGTGTGTCCACCAGGTCGGCGTCGAGGAACTCCCGGATGGTGGTCGCCCCGCCGCCCAGCCGGACGTCCTTGCCCTCGGCCGCCTTGCGCGCCTGCTCCAGGACCTCGGCCGGGTCGCCGCCGACGAAGTGGAACGTGGTGTCGGAGAGGGTGAACGACGGACGCTCGTGGTGGGTCATCACGAACACCGGCGTGTGGAACGGCGGCTCGTCGCCCCACCAGCCCTTCCACTCGTGGTCCTGCCAGGGGCCGCGCTGCGGGCTGAACTTGTTGCGGCCCATGATCTCGGCGCCGATGTTGTTCGTGAAGTCACGAGTGAGGTAGTCGTCGAGACCGCGGCTGCCGCCGGGGTCGGTGCGGTTGGGCCAGCTCGCGGTGGCGCCGGCCCAGGCGAACATCTGCCCCGGGTCGGCGTGGCCGAAGGGCCGCTCCAAACTCTGGTGCTCACCGGCACCGAATCCGTCACTGGAGACGTTGAAGTTCTGCACTCGCAGTAGCTGCTGGGGCACGGCGCTCCTCCTGTGGTGGTCGACGAGGGGACAGACCGCCCGGGCCGGCGAAACTCATCGGCGGCCCGGCGTTCTCCCTCGGCTCACCGGCGGTCGGCTCCCCGCGACCACCGCCCGCCGGTTCTCCGGCTCACCGGCCGTCGGCCCTCCCGCTCACCCGGCCTGCGCGACCACGTGATCGATCACCTGCTGGAAGTCCTCACTCGGGGAGAACTCCACGAACTCGCTGTCCTCCAGGGCGACCGGGACGTGCCCGGGGCCCCAGTAGTACGCCTGTCCCGCCTCGTACTCCTCCTCACCGGAAGCCGTGCGCATCCTGATCCGGCCCTTGAGCAGATAGCCCCAGTGGGGGCACTGGCACGCGTCGTCGGGCTGCCCCTTGAGGGCCGGGCCCATGTCCGTGCCCTGGGGCAGGCTGACGTAGCCCACCGACATGCCGCCCCCGATCGGCATGAGGCGCAGTTCCACGCCGTTGCCCTCAAGGGCAACGGGTACGTCGTTCCGGGTCGCCGCCGTCATGACTCCTCCGCTCCGGCCCGGCCGGGCCTCGCGACAACGGACCTCCTCCCTCCACCCTGAACCGCCGGGGAGCCGCCCGCGACATCACGATCCGGTCAAGAGGTGCCCTCGGGGGCTTGATTTACCGGCGTGTAATCGATTCCATCCACCCGTCGATGTAATCGATTCCACGAGCGCTGCGCCATGTGCGCTCCCACGACTGATCCACAAGGAGGTGGAGCGGCGGTGGCCAGCATCAAGGACGTCGCTGCCGAGGCAGGCGTATCCGTCGCCACGGTCTCGCGCGTCCTGAACGACCACCCGTCGGTCAGCGCCGACGCACGCAGGCGCGTGCTGGCCGCCGTCGAGTCCCTGGGCTACCGCCCGAACGCCGTCGCCCGCTCTCTGCGCACCGACCAGACCCACACCCTCGGCCTGGTCATCAGTGACGTACTGAACCCCTACTTCACCGAACTGGCCCGCTCCGTCGAGGAGGAGGCCCGCGCGCTCGGCTACAGCGTCATCATCGGCAACGCCGACGAGCGGCCCGACCTCCAGGACCACCACGTACGCAACCTGCTGGACCGGCGGATCGACGGGCTGCTCGTCTCCCCCACGGACGGCGGCTCGCCGCTGATGCTGGACGCCGCGCGGGCGGGGACGCCCATGGTGTTCGTGGACCGGTGGATCCCGGGCGTGGACGTGCCGGTGGTCCGGGCGGACGGCCGGGCCGCCGTCCGGGATCTCGTGGCGCATCTGCACGGGCTCGGGCACCGGCGGGTCGCGATCATCGCGGGTCCCGCCGCCACCACCACCGGGCGGGAACGTGTCGAGGCCTTCCGGGAAGCCCTGGGCGCGTACGGCCTCGCCCTGCCCGACGCCTACATAGGGCAGGGCGACTTCCAGGCCGGCAGCGGGCGCCGGGTCACCGAGGGGTTCCTCGACCTGGCCGAGCCGCCCGAGGCCGTGTTCGCGGCCGACAACCTGATGGCGCTCGGCGCGCTGGACGCCGTACGCGCGCGTGGCCTGCGCGTGCCGGACGACATCGCGCTGGCCGCGTTCGACGACATCCCGTGGTTCGTGCACACCGATCCGCCGGTCACCGCGATCGCCCAGCCGACCGGTGAGCTGGGGCGTGCCGCCGTGCGCGCTCTGGTCGACCGGATCGAGGGGCGGCCCGGCGAGTCCGTCACCCTTCCCGCCCGGCTCGTCGTGCGCCGCTCGTGCGGCGAGCCGTATCCGGCCTCCCCCGAGCCGGACCCTGCACAGGCCCCCGCTGTGCAGCACCCCGCAGAGAACAGGAGCCAGTCGTGAGCAACGCGGACGAGTTGCTGCGCATCGAGGGCATACGGAAGACCTTCCCGGGTGTGGTCGCGCTGGACGGCGTGGACTTCGACCTGCGCCGGGGCGAGGTGCACGTGCTGCTCGGTGAGAACGGCGCGGGCAAGAGCACCCTCATCAAGATGCTCTCCGGCGCCTACACACCCGACGCCGGGCGGATCCTGGTCGGCGGCGAGGAGGTGCGCATCCAGGGTGCGCAGGACTCCGAGCGGCTCGGGATCGCCACCATCTACCAGGAGTTCAACCTCGTTCCGGATCTGACGGTCGCCGAGAACATCTTCCTGGGGCGGCAGCCGCGCCGCTTCGGGATGATCGACCGGAAGCGGATGGAGGCCGACGCCGAGGTCCTCCTCGCGCGCGTCGGGGTGAACGTGTCGCCCCGCGCGCGTGTCCGCGAACTCGGCATCGCGCGCCTGCAGATGGTCGAGATCGCCAAGGCGCTCAGCCTCGACGCGCGCGTGCTGATCATGGACGAGCCGACGGCCGTGCTCACCTCCGAGGAGGTCGACAAGCTCTTCGCGATCGTGCGCACGCTGCGCGAGGACGGCGTCGGGATCGTGTTCATCACGCACCACCTGGAGGAGATCGCCGCCCTGGGCGACCGGGTGACGGTCGTCCGGGACGGCAGGAGCGTCGGGCAGGTCCCGGCCTCCACCCCCGAGGACGAGCTCGTACGGCTCATGGTGGGGCGCTCCATCGAGCAGCAGTACCCGCGCGAACGGGCCGACAGGGGCGCCGCGTTGCTCACCGTCGAAGGGCTGACCCGGGACGGCGTCTTCCACGACGTCAGCTTCGAGGTGCACGCCGGTGAGGTGGTCGGCATCGCGGGGCTGGTCGGCGCCGGCCGTACGGAGGTCGTACGGGCCGTGTTCGGGGCGGACCCCTACGACAAGGGGGCCGTGAAGGTCGCCGGTTCCACCGTCCCCAAGTACGACGTCAACGCGGCGATGACCGCGGGCATCGGGCTCATCCCCGAGGACCGCAAGGGCCAGGGCCTGGTGCTGGACGCGTCGGTCGAGGAGAACCTCGGGCTGGTGACGCTGCGGTCGGCCACCCGCGCCGGGCTCGTCGACCTCAAGGGGCAGCGCGAGGCCGCCGAGCGGATCGCGGGCCAGCTCGGGGTGCGGATGGCGGGCCTCGGCCAGCACGTGCGCACGCTGTCCGGCGGCAACCAGCAGAAGGTCGTCATCGGCAAGTGGCTGCTCGCCGACACCAAGGTGCTGATCCTCGACGAGCCGACGCGCGGCATCGACGTCGGCGCCAAGGTCGAGATCTACCAGCTCGTCAACGAACTCACCGCCGCCGGCGCGGCCGTCCTGATGATCTCCAGCGACCTTCCCGAGGTGCTCGGCATGAGCGACCGGGTGCTGGTGATGGCGCAGGGCCGGATCGCCGGCGAACTCTCCGCCGACGAGGCGACCCAGGACGCCGTGATGGCACTCGCCGTCAGTACCCCCACCGCAACGACCACGACCGGAACGGAGGCCTCCCGTGGCCACTGACACGCTCAAGAGCACGACGGGCGCGGGTGGCGCCTCGGGCGGCCTGCGCCGTCTCCTGCTCGACAACGGCGCGCTCACCGCGCTCATCGTCCTCGTCATCGCGATGTCGGCGCTGTCCGGCGACTTCCTGACGACGGACAACCTCCTCAACGTCGGCGTCCAGGCGGCCGTGACCGCCATCCTCGCCTTCGGCGTCACCTTCGTGATCGTCTCGGCGGGCATCGACCTGTCGGTCGGCTCGGTCGCCGCGCTGTCGGCCACGGTCCTCGCGTGGAGCGCCACGTCGGCGGGCGTCCCCGTGTTCCTCGCCGTCCTGCTCGCCATAGCGACCGGCATCGCGTGCGGCCTGGTCAACGGCATCCTGATCTCCTACGGCAAGCTGCCGCCGTTCATCGCGACGCTGGCGATGCTGTCGGTGGCCCGCGGCCTGTCCCTCGTCATCTCCGAGGGCTCCCCGATCGCCTTCCCCGACTCGGTCTCCCACCTCGGCGACACACTCGGCGGATGGCTGCCGGTGCCGGTGCTCGTCATGGTCGTGATGGGCCTGATCGCCGCGTTCGTGCTCGGCCGGACGTACATCGGCCGCTCGATGTACGCGATCGGCGGCAACGAGGAGGCCGCGCGGCTGTCCGGGCTGCGCGTGAAGAAGCAGAAGCTCGCGATCTACGCGTTCTCGGGCGTCTTCGCCGCCGTCGCCGGTGTCGTCCTCGCCGCCCGGCTGTCCTCCGCGCAGCCGCAGGCCGCCGACGGCTACGAGCTGGACGCGATCGCCGCGGTCGTCATCGGCGGCGCCTCCCTCGCGGGCGGCACCGGCAAGGCGTCCGGCACACTCATCGGCGCGCTGATCCTGGCCGTGCTGCGCAACGGGCTCAACCTGCTGAACGTGTCGGCGTTCTGGCAGCAGGTCGTCATCGGCGTCGTCATCGCGCTGGCCGTGCTGCTCGACACCGCGCGCCGCAAGGCCGGGGCCACCCCGGTCGCGGCCGGCACCGGCGGCGACAAGGGCAGGCAGGCGGCGACCTACGCGCTCGCGGCCGTCGTCACCGTCGCGATCGTCGGCGCCACGTCCTTCCTGCACAACGGCTCCTCCGCCGCGAGCACCCCGAAGATGGGCCTGTCGCTGTCCACCCTCAACAACCCCTTCTTCGTGCAGATCCGGGCGGGCGCCCAGGCCGAGGCGAAGAAGCTGGGCGTGGACCTGACCGTCACGGACGCCCAGAACGACGCCTCGCAGCAGGCCAACCAGCTCCAGAACTTCACCAGTTCCGGGCTCGGCGCGATCATCGTCAACCCGGTCGACTCGGACGCGGCGAGCAACTCCGTGAAGGCCGCCGACAAGGCGAAGATCCCGGTCATCGCCGTCGACCGCGGCGTGAACAACGCCAGGACGGACACCCTCGTCGCCTCCGACAACGTCACCGGCGGTGAACTCGCCGCCAAGACCATCGCCGACAGGCTGGGCGGCAAGGGCAAGATCGTGATCCTCCAGGGGCAGGCCGGCACCTCCGCCGCCCGCGAGCGCGCCCAGGGCTTCGCGAACGGCCTCAAGGCCTACCCGGGCATCCAGGTCGTCGCCCAGCAGCCCGCCGACTTCGACCGCACCAAGGGCCTCGACGTGATGTCGAACCTGCTCCAGGCCCACCCGGACGTCCAGGGCGTCATCGCCGCCAACGACGAGATGGCGCTCGGCGCGATCAAGGCCCTGGGCTCCAAGGCCGGCACGTCGGTCTCCGTGGTCGGCTTCGACGGCACGCCTGACGGACTGAAGGCGGTCGAGGGCGGCACGCTGTACGCGTCCGTGGCGCAGCAGCCGTCCCAGCTCGGGAAGATCGCCGTGGACAACGCGCTGAAGGCCCTCCAGGGCAAGAAGGTCGAGGAGACGGTGAAGGTGCCGGTGAAGGTGGTCACGAAGGAGAACGTGGCCGGGTTCAGCGGCTGACCTCGGGGAACGGCGGGCGGTCGTCCACCGTTGGTGGGGCCGCCCGCCCATGTCACTCACGTGGGGAGACAACTCATGTACGACTACGACCTCCTGGTCGTGGGGTCGGCCAACGCCGACCTCGTGATCGGTGTCGAGCGCCGGCCCGGTGCCGGCGAGACCGTGCTCGGCTCCGACCTGGCCGTCCACCCGGGCGGCAAGGGCGCGAACCAGGCGGTCGCGGCCGCCCGGCTCGGAGCCCGTACGGCGCTGCTGGCCCGGGTCGGCGACGACGCGTACGGCCGGCTGCTGCTGGACTCGCAGCGCTCGGCCGGCGTGGACACGGTGGGTGTCCTGGTGGGCGGCGCGCCGACCGGGGTCGCGCTGATCACGGTCGACCCGTCCGGGGACAACAGCATCGTCGTCTCGCCGGGTGCGAACGGCCGGCTGGCCCCGGAGGACGTCAGCGCCGCAGGGTGCCTCTTCCAGGGCTCCCGGGTGGTGTCGGCGCAGTTGGAGATCCCGCTGGAGACGGTGGTGGAGGTCGTACGGAACCTGGCGCCGGAGAGCCGTTTCGTGCTGAACCCCTCGCCGCCGCGGCCTCTTCCGCAGGAGGTGCTGGCGGCGTGCGATCCGCTGATCGTCAACGAGCACGAGGCGAAGGTGATCCTGGGCTCGGCCGCGGTCGGGGACAGCCCGGAGGACTGGGCGCGGATCCTGCTCGCGAAGGGGCCGCGGTCGGTGGTGGTGACGCTGGGCGCTCAGGGCGCGCTGGTCGCCTCCGCGGAGGGCGTCTCCCGGGTGCCGTCCGTGAAGGTGAGCGCGGTGGACACGACCGGCGCGGGTGACGCGTTCACCGCCGCGCTGGCGTTCCGGCTGGGGGCCGGTGAGTCCCTCGCGGAGGCGGCCGCCTACGCGGCACGGGTCGGGGCGGTGACCGTGACGAAGGAGGGCGCGCAGGCGTCCTTCCCCACGGCGGCGGAGGTCGCTGCGCAGTGAAGAAGGCCGGAATACTGAACCGTCACCTCGCCGGTGCGCTGGCCGAGCTGGGCCATGGCGACGGGGTGCTGGTGTGCGACGCGGGCATGCCCGTACCCGACGGCCCGCGGTTGGTCGACCTGGCCTTCCGGGCCGGGGTACCGGCGTTCGCGGAGGTGCTGGAGGGGCTGCTGGCGGAGCTGGTCGTCGAGGGGGCGACGGCGGCGACGGAGGTACGGGAAGCGAACCGGGAGGCTTCGGAACTCCTGGCCGGGCACTTCCCGTCGCTGGAGCTGGTGTCGCACGAGCGGCTCAAGGAGCTGTCGGCCGGGGCCCGGCTGATCGTCCGCACGGGTGAGGCACGGCCGTACGCGAACGTGCTGCTGAGGTGCGGTGTCTTCTTCTGAAGCCCGGAAAGGTTTCGAGGGGGCCCGGTCCGTCGACCGGGCCCCCTCGGCTTTTCCCCTCCCGTCAGGAACCCCCGCGATCCCCCCGGATCCCCCTCCAGAAGTCCTGACACCAAGTACGACCCGCACAGGGCGGAAAGGGTTGCACGGCGGAGTAAGAAATTCTTGCCGGATTTTCGGAAAGATCACCGCGCGGGCCGGGTCAGCACGCGGGTGAGGCCGCCGTCGTCCTCCTCGACGTCCCTGACGTGCGCGAACCCGATCCGGCCGAGCAGGCGCAGCGAGGCCTCGTTCTGCGCGGCGACGGTGGCGTGCACCTCGGTCAGCCCGAGCGTGTCGAAGCCGTACCCGACGAGCGCCTCCGCCAGCTCCGTCCCGAGCCCACTGCCCCAGGCCTCCGGGGCCAGGGCATAGACGATCTCGTGACCGTCGACGACGTCCGTCCGCTTGATCTCCGCATGCCCGACCAGTCGCCCACCGCGCCGGACCGCCCACACGTCGAACAGGTCCTGGGCGTACACCTTGGTGAAGATCCGTCCGAACAGGGCACGGTCGTCAGCCTCCGCCGCCGGGCCGTCACCCATCCACCGGGAGACCCGGGTGTCCTGGAAGAGGGCGACGAAGGCCTCTTCGTCCTTTGGGGTGTAGGCGTCGAGGAGGAGGCGGGGCGTTCGCAGGCTCGGGGGCACGGGCGGCGACGCTAGCGGCGCGGGCAGCGGGGCCGCAATCCATTTGCCGGCCGTCGCCCTTCGAGCGGCTCGTCCTCAGCGGCTGAGTCGCCGGCGGAACCACCGCGTCAGGACGTCGTCGACGGCCCGGGCGGCAGGCAGCTGCGGAGCCGGTTCCAGGCCGGGTTCGGCGGCCAGCGGGTGCGCCAGGTCCGGCACGGTGATCAGCTCGACCTCGTCCGGGCGCGCGTACCGCTCGCGCAGTGCGTCGACCAGGGCGGCGGCGTCCGTGCGGAACTCCGGGTGGTCGCGCTCCCCGCTGACGAGCAGCAGCGGCGGGTGGGCGGTGAGGTCTCCGGCACGGGCGACGAAGTCCAGTTCGTCGGCGGCCCCACGGGACTCCTCGGTCCACCGGTACACCTGTCCGGTGAGGTCCTGGACGCGTTCGACGGCGGAGCGTATCCGCACGGCGGGGTTGACCAGGGCGACCGCCCGGACCGGAATCCGCCGCGTGGTGAGCACCCGCAACGCCACGGCTCCGCCGAGCGAGGCGCCGAGGAGACCGACCGGCCCGTCGTCGACGGGCAGTTGCTCGCGCAGCGCGGCGAGCGCGGCCGGGAACTCGTCGGCGGCCTGACGGGCGAACGGGGCCAGGAAGGACAACAGCGCGTCCTCGCGGGCACGTCGGAGGGCGGCGTCGACACGGCCGTCGACCATCCGCGCGCCACACATCGGCATGCCCAGGTGGATCCGCCAGGCGGGCACCCCGGTCATGGGCAGGGCGGCCGCGAACGCCGCGTCCGTGCGCGGCGCGTCCAGCATGTGCCAGGTCACGAGCAACGGCGCGGGACCGTCGGCAGCTCCGGCCGGCGGGAGCGCGGTGAACGGAACTCCGGCCGCGGTACCGGTGATCGTCTCCATGACTCTCCCTGTCTCCCTCGGGTCGGGGAGGGCGAGCGTAGACGGCTCGACGGAGGCGACGGCCCTGCTTCTGCCCAGGGCAGAGGCGTCCGGCCCGCCGTAATCACCGTCGGCCGCCTGCCACTTCGGCATAGCTTTGGGGGGACGGGCCGTCCCGGCAGCCCGGCAGGGGCGCGCAGGCGAGGAGTTGAACGTGGACGCGGAGGACACCGCCAAGAAGCTGCGGATGATCGGCGACGAGATGTCGGAGCGGTTCTACGAGCGGGCCGACGTCGTGCGGACGCTGGTCGTGGCGCTGCTGGCCGGGCAGCACTCGCTATTGCTCGGTCCGCCCGGGACGGCGAAGTCCGAGATGGCGCGGGAGCTCACGGGCCGGATCGACGGCGCGGCCTACTGGGAGATCCTGCTGTCGAAGTTCACCGCGCCGACGAGGATGTTCGGTCCCATCGACGTCGCCGCGCTCGCCCGGGGCGAGTACCGCCAGGTCTACGACGGCCGCGCCACCACCGCGCACGTCGCGTTCATCGACGAGATCTTCAAGTGCTCCACGGCGGCGCTGAACGAGACGCTGGGCTACCTCAACGAGCGGATCTACCACCCCGAGAACGGCGGCGAGCCGATCCGCTGCCCCCTGATCGGGGCCATCACGGCGAGCAACGAACTGCCGAGCGAGGACGACGCGGCGGCGATCTACGACCGGCTGCTGGTGCGGATCGAGGTCGGGTACCTGGAGAACCCCTCGAACTTCGCCGAGCTCGTACGGTCCGCCGTCCGGCGGCCGGCGGCGCCGGCCAGGACCACCGTCGAACTGGCCGCGCTGCAGCACGCCGTGACCGAGGCCGTCCCGGCCGTGGACGTCCCGGACGCGATCGTGGACGCGGTGTGCACGCTGCGCTCCGCCCTGCGCCGCAGGGAACTCGTCGCCTCCGACCGCCGCTGGCGGCAGGCGGTGGGGCTGCTCCAGGCCTCCGCGTACCTCGACGGGCGCCCGGCGGTCGACGAGACCGACCTGTCGATGCTGACGCACGTGCTGTGGGACTCCCCCGCCGACCGCCCCACCGTCGAGCGCGAGGTGCTGCACCTGGTCAACCCCGACGCCAAGGAGGCGCTCGACCTGGCCGACGCCATCGACGAACTGGAAGCGCAGCTCGACGCCATGGCCGGGCAGTCCCGCGAGGCGCTGAGCGACTGGGTCATCAAGAAGGCCCACAACAAGCTCGCCACGGCGGGCAAGCGGCTGGAGAAGCTGCGCGAGGAGGCGGTGAGCGCCGGCCGCTCCACCGCCGCCATCGACCGGGTCACCGGCCGCCAGCGCGCCGTCCGCGCCCGGGTCCTCACCGAGGCCCTCGGCATGGACGCGAGCATGGTGCAGGCGCAGCTCTGAACGCCGGGGTGACCATGGACGGGGCTTCGAGCGGGCCGGACGAACTGGACGGACTGAACGAACTGGCGAGCCTGGCCGGGAAGTGGCTGGGGCTGTCCTCCGCCGTTTTGGGGCGGCACACGGCGGCCGTGGTCGCGGACCGGTTCGACCGGATGACCTGGCGCGACACCTACGAGCAGTCGGCCGCGCTGCGCGAGCTGGCCCGGGAGCTGGAGGCGCGCCACGACCACGCCACGGACCTCCTGACCGACGTGTTCCTGGCGGCCTACAAGGCCGGCCCGCGGTTGCGCGAGCCCGCCGAGATGGATCCGTCCCGGCTGGTCGACCACCAGGTCGTCACCGCGCTGGTGGAGTCACCCGGGTTCACCGAGCTGCGCCGGGAGACGGCGGGTGACCCCTACGCCGCCGCCATGGCCGTACTCGCCCAGGCCGCCGCGCTGCGGGGGCTGCTGGAGCGCACCCGGCAGGCCCGGGAACAGGCCGGGCGGGCGGGGCAGGGGCAGCAGGACGCCGAAGAGGCGGCGTCCGTCGCGGCCGAGGCGCTGCGGCAGGCCGCCGAGGAGGCCGGCCAGGACGGCACCGTGCCGGCTCCGGCCGCCGACGCCGTACGACGGGCGGTCCGGACCGCCGAAGCCGCCGCGGCCGCCGCACGGCAGGCCGCCCAGGACGCCGCCCGGGCCCTCGGGACGTCGGCCGCCGCCGTCCGGGCCGGTGCGCGGAACGCGGCGGCGCAGGCCGCCGAGGCCGTGCGGCAGGAGTCCGCGCTGCTGCGGGCGTGGGGCGTCGGCCCGGGCGAGCTGGAACGGATGCCGTTCGACCAGCGCGCCCGGCTCGCCGAGCGGCTGCGCACAGGCCGGCTCGCGGAGTGGGCCGAGCTGATCGGCCGCTTCCGGCAGATGGCCAGGGGCGAGCGCGCCCGCAGGGTGGAGAACGCCGCCGGCGAACTGGTCGGCGTCACGCTCGGCGACGACCTCTCCCGGGTCATCCCCTCCGAGTTGGCGGGCCTCGGGGTGCCCGAGCTGCGTGCGGTGTTCGCCGTGCGCTACGCCGCCGGGGAGCTGATGCTCTACGACAGCCAGGGGGAGCAGGCCACCGGCCGGGGCGCGATCATCGCGTGCGTGGACACCTCGCACTCGATGTACGAGGCCGGGCCCGGCGGGATCACCCGGGAGGCGTGGGCCAAGGGGTGCGCACTGGCGCTGCTGGACCAGGCCCGCGAGTCGGGGCGTGACTTCGTCGGCATCCTGTTCTCCGCGCCCGGCAGGATCCAGGTCTTCCGCTTCCCGGCCGGCCGGTCCGCCGGCACGGGCCGGGTCCTGGACTTCGCGGAGACCTTCCTGGGCGGCGGCACCAGCTACCAGACGCCGCTGTCAGCGGCCGGCGAGCTGCTGGCGGACGAGTTCGGCGACACCGCCCGCAGGCGCGGCGACATCGTGATGATCACCGACGACGACTGCGGTGTCACCGAGGAGTGGATGCGCGGCTGGAACGACGCCAAGCACCGGCTCGGCTTCCGGGTGTTCGGCGTGGTCGTCGGTGCCCCGCGCGTCGGCGAGGCCGGCTCGGTGCTGGAGGCGCTGTGCGACAACCTCCGCTCCGTCGAGGACCTCACCGACGTCCACGCCGCCGCCGATCTGTTCCGCGTGATCTGACCGCCCGGGCGGTTGCCGAGCGATCAGGGCTGCCTCGATGCGGCCGAGCCGCCTGTGCCGAGTCCCGGTCGGGGGTGG
>NZ_WWIQ01000049.1:163893-164129 GCF_009862985.1 Streptomyces sp. SID5464
CCGAGCCGCCTGTGCCGAGTCCCGGTCGGGGGTGGCGCCGCGTTGCGGTCGAGCCACGCGTGCACGAGCCAGGTCGGGGCCGCCGCGGCGTGACCGAGCTGCCCGTGACAGAGCCAAGTCAGGCCCTCCGGGCCGCGAGCACCCGAGCCCGATCAGGGCTGCCGGGATGGGGTCGACGAGCCGCCCCGCGCCCACGGTGGTCAGAGCCGCCGCAATTCCGACCGAGCCGCCCGGGC